>CAYJNE010000006.1:7077-16364 GCA_964371345.1 uncultured Desulfovibrionaceae bacterium
AAATCTATGGCGACTTAAAAACAACCAACGATGCCACTCTAACCTATGGTAGTGATACCATTACCGTGGCCTCTCTTTCTGGTTCTGCACAAATATATGGCGATAGCACTGAAACCGACGAGGGTGCGGCCGATAAAATTACCGTAACTGGCGATGTGGGCGCGACCGCTAGCATCTACGGCGGCGGTGGCAATGATGTCATAAACGTTCAAGGGGACCTGAGTGGCATCATCTCTGGCGGTGCGGGTGCGGACAAAATTATCATTGATGGCTATATGCATAGCGGTGAAATCAATGGTGGTAGCGGTAATGATACAATCCAAATTAACACCTCTACAGTTATGAATGGTGGCACCATTGACGGTGGTGAGGGTGCCGACAAAATCACCATTTTTGAGCTGGACGGTGACACCGTTTATGCTGGTTTTGGCGAAGATGAAATCATCATTGCCACCATGAATGGTGGCACCATTTACGGCGATACTGGTGTTGCTGGTGAAGGCGGTGGTGACGAAATCACCATTACCAATTTTAATGGTGGCACAATCGACCTTGGAGCTGGCGAAAATGTGCTTAGAATAGGTAATGAGGCTGGCGGTAGTATGGCAGACGGCACTATCACTGGTGGTGCTGAAAAGGACGAAATATTCATTACCGATATGACTAAGGGTATAATCAACCTTGGTAATGGCGAAAATGTGCTTAACATAAGCGGCACCATGAGCGACGGCACTATCACTGGCGGCGTTGAAAAAGACGAAATATTCATTACCGATATGGCTAAGGGTACAATCAACCTTGGTAATGGCGAAAATGTAGTCGAGCTTGATGCTATCACCAACAAAGATGATAATGGTATACAAATCAATACTGGTGCTGATAAAGACACCATTAAAGTCACTGGCGCGAGCGGAACAAAAATTACTATCAATGGCTTTGATATTGCTGACGAAGACAACCTAAGCATTAACGGTAATAGTATTGACGATGATGCCACTGTAAACATTGAAGGCGGTGGCACCAAACAGCTTAGCGAAGCCATTACTAATAATGATACTGTTAACTTTGACGGCATCTTGGTGACATTTGGTACTTAATAGTTATAATTAATTGTCTTTGTAACTGTATTTATAATCTAATAAGCCCCCTTGAAAAGCATTGCTTCTTAGGGGGCTTTGCTTTTGTCATCGCGAAGACGCAAAGCGGCTGTGGCAATCCATGTATTTCCATAAAAAAATATTGCAAAATACACATAATTATCATTAAAATGCCATGCGATATTATGTCTATATTCTTACTAACAAAACAAATGGTACCTTAACATGGACTCCCACGTCATTTCGCTTGCGCTCATTCCTCGGAGTGACAAAGGAGGAGGTTGTCCTTGCCTGCCCTGAGCGCAGCGAAGGGTCATTGCGAAGCCGCAAAGCGGCTGTGGCAATCCATGCCTTTATGTCTTTTGTGTTAATAGTAATAAATTCATTTATTTTAATAAATTAAATATAGCATAAACACTTTTTAGAAAAAAGTTCAAATCTGCTTGAATTTATCCTTGACATATTTCAAATAATGTTGAAATATTAAATTGTACGAGGGTAGAGGTATTTTAGTTGTTCAAGTTTTGAGCAAAAAATTTTTATTTTGTATTTCAATAATTCAACAAATATTAAAATAAATATATGGGAGTAATATCATGGAAAAAGAACAACAAGCAGGTATTAGTTTTTTTGAGCGTTATCTTACCGTTTGGGTGGCATTGTGCATGGTTATTGGCATAGCCATAAGTAAGTATGCGCCTATTATTCCAGAGTTTTTGAATAAGTGGGAATATGCCAATGTGTCCATTCCCATTGCAATTTTGATTTGGGTAATGATTTACCCCATGATGCTAAAAGTTGACTTTCAAAGTATTAAAAACGTGGGAAAAGCCCCCAAAGGACTTTTTATAACTTGGGTAACCAACTGGCTTATTAAGCCTTTTACCATGTTTGGCATTGCTTGGTTTTTCTTTCATGTATTATTTAGTGGTTTGATTTCTCAAGAATTAGCAAGGGACTACTTGGCTGGGGCTGTGCTCTTGGGGGCTGCACCATGCACGGCCATGGTTTTTGTGTGGAGCCATTTAACCAAGGGGGACGCCGCCTACACAGTGGTGCAAGTGGCAACCAATGACCTAATCATTCTCATAGCTTTTGCTCCCATTGTGGCTTTTTTGCTGGGCGTTAGTGGGGTGACAGTACCTTTTGATACTTTAATATTATCCGTAGTGCTTTTTGTGGTGATTCCTCTTTTTGGCGGTATGATTACACGGCAAATGGTGGTTAAAAATAAAGGCCTTGAGTACTTTGAAAAGAGTTTTATCCCCAAATTTGGCAATAGCACAATTCTTGGACTTTTGTTAACTCTTGTACTTATTTTTTCATTTCAAGGTAGTGTAATTCTTGAAAATCCTTTACATATTGTATTAATAGCCATACCGCTTATTATTCAAACTGTGCTCATATTCTTTATTGCATATCGAGCTAGCAAGATGTTGAAATTACCGCACAGCATTGCGGCACCTGCGGGCATGATTGGTGCGTCCAACTTTTTTGAGCTTTCTGTGGCTGTGGCCATTGCCCTTTTTGGGGTGGCAAGCCCTGTGGCTCTTGCAACAATAGTGGGTGTGTTGGTGGAAGTTCCTGTTATGTTGGCACTTGTAAAGTATGCCAATAATACTAAGGATCAATTTGTTTACGCATAGAATGTGAGCCTTTAACTGTAAAAGGCTAAATTATTTATAGTAATTTGGCAACGCCCACTTTATCAAAGTCTGTAGGCTTTTAGGGTGGGCGTTATTTTATGTTTTTGAAAGCCAATTGGCAAGTATTTTGAATAGCTTAGGTGCGTCAATGGGTTTGGTTGTGTGGTCGTTCATGCCAGCATTGAGGCTTTTTTCTCTATCTTCTTCCATGGCATGAGCAGTCATGGCAATAATTGGAATATGGTCAAACTTAGAGTCTTGGCGGATTTTTTTGGCTGCACTAAGTCCGTCCATTTTGGGCATTTGTATGTCCATAATTACCAAGTCAAAGTCGTCTTTATATATTTGCTCGCAACCTTCAAGGCCGTTATTGGCAACTGTAACCACAAGGCCAACTTCTTCTAATATACTTTGTGCAATTAGTTGATTTATTTCGTTGTCTTCAACTAAAAGTATTTTCTTTCCTGCATGTTCTGTGCGCAATATCTCTTCAAATCCTTGGTGATGTAGTGCTGGGTCTGCTTCAAAGGCCCCACCCAAGACATTCATAAGGGCATCGTGTAAAATTGAAGGATGTAGAGTGCTTATGGTTTCATAAATGGGAGGGGTTTGCAGGTTGTCATCGGGCGTGTAAAAAATAATGGGAATATTGCTAAAATAGACATTTTCGCTCAGGAGTAGGTTTTCTTGAGTAAGAGTTTCTGCAAAACTTTGGTGCAAAATCATTACATCAGGTATTTCGCCTAAGTCTATATTCTTTTTTATAGATTCAATATTACGCACAAAATTTAAGTTCATATAGCCCAGCGGCCAGAGGTTGTTCTTCAGCTCTTCAAAATGACTTTCCATAGGAAATACAGCTAAAATATGCACGTCTTTCAAGGGCTTTTTAACAGTACTTCGTGGGAGCTCTTTTTCCAAACGACAAGTAAAGTGGAAGGTTGAACCTTTGTCAGGATTATTTTCGCACCATATATCCCCACCCATAAGCACAGTAAGATTTCTGCATAAAGCAAGGCCAAGCCCTATGCCGCCATAGCGTCTAGTGGCTGAAATATCTACTTGCGTAAACCCTTCAAAAAGTTTGTCTATTTGCTCTTGAGGAATGCCAATGCCTGTGTCTTTTACAGAAAAATGCAAAAGGACGCTTTCTTTATTTTCACTTTCCACATGCACGTCAATGTGTATGCTACCCTCATGCGTAAATTTAATGGCATTGGTTGTGAGGCTGGTTAAAATTTGGTTTAGGCGCACAGCATCGCCAATATAATTTGGGGCGACTCCAGCATCAACATTAACTGTAAATGCAAGATTTTTTTCATTAATCCATTGTGCGGCGGTTTGTTTAATATCATCTATGATATTACTTACGGCAAATGGATGATTTTCAATAACCATATTTCCGTCTTGCATTTTGGAAAAATCCAAAATATCATTGATAATATGCAACAAAGACGCACTTGAATTGTCAATTTTTGCTATATATTCACCTTGTTTAGGGGTTAAATTTGTGGATTTTAAAAGGTGGGTGATGCCCACAATGGCATTCATAGGAGTGCGAATTTCATGGCTCATATTTGCCAAGAAATTACTCTTAATCACGTTAGCGGCATTGGCAGATTCCACAAGGTCATTGGCAATTTTTATGGCTTCTTCAAGTTCTTTATTGGCAATTTCTAAGGCACCTTGAACCTCACGCATACGTGTAATATCTAAGCTTGAACCAAAACCGCACAATAGTTTACCACTATCGTCAAAAATATATTTACAAGATGAGCGTAACCATTTTAAGGAGCCGTCTTTGCAACGCGCACGTAACTCAAAATCACGCATAATATAATTTTTTGGGGTGGCGGTGCATTTAAATTCGTCTTGGTTAAGCAGTAATACATTAAAGGGCTTGCCCAATATTTCCTTGGGGTCATATTGCAAAACTGCCTTTAAGCGATCGGAAATATAGTTGATATTTTGATGTTCATCCACAGTCCAAATAATTTCACCTGTGGCTTCTTCCACACCACGAAAACGCTCCTGAGCTTCATACAAAGCTTCATTGGTGCGCCTACTGTGAATGGCAGTGCTAATAAGTGTGCCCGCTATGCGTAGGATGTCTTCTTCAGCACGGCTCCAAGTGTATTCAGCATGGCAGTTGTCAAAACCAACAAAACCCCACAAATGCCCATGAAACATAATAGGAGCGGTCAAAATGGATATAATACCTTGCGGTTCAAGTACTTCCCTTTCGCCTGGGTGCATGTTTTTTACAAGGCTATTTACACATTCACCTGCAAGAAAGGTATCTATCCACGTGGGTATTCCTTCTTCAACTAGCATATTGGTAACAAGGTCGGTACCTTGTTGAGGTTCTGCACCTTCAGACCACTCATAAAGTTGTGATGTATAAAGTCTATCATCTTCCTCAGGGTTGGGGGCTTTGTGAATGCTCCAAACATAAACCCTGTCTACATCGGTGGCATTGCCCAAAATACCAAGTACAGTATCAATAGTGCGAGTAAAATCATCACTATGGCTAAGAAGTTCCTCCGCCACTTGGGTGGTGGCTTTAAGCAATGTCGCCCGTTTTTCAAGGTCAAGCATTGATATATCGGAAGATGAGGCCGTACTTTTTGTGAGGCAAATTTGCACAAGTACTGCATTATGGTTTTCAAGAATGTGTACAACCCGTGCCGATGTTTCGGAGCCTATGCTTGCTTCTTGCTTGCCAAGAGGCAATAAGGTTAGGGAGCTTGGGTCTGCACCTTGCTTTAAGAGTTGTGATTGTGTTTTGATGATGTCATTAAGGCCAGAAAAGCGTGTAGCATAAGAGTTTTTAGATAAAATAATTTCCGCATCTTGTGCGATATTGCCAAAACCCATGCTCTCAAATGCGTGGTTCCATTGTAAAAGCTTTAGGGTGTCTGGCTCAACAACAATATAAATATCTCTAGAAGTATTTAATATTGTTTGTAAAAAATTATCTAGCAACGTACTATTCATGATTTATAATTGGTTAAAATTAAACGGCTACAAGCTGAACTTGTAGCATGAAAGTAGACTATAATTCTATGCTTTTGTAAAGTCATTTTTAGCGGGGATTACTCTTCATATTCTCCTAAGTAGTTCAAAACATCATAATGCACGCTGTCTAAAATTCTTGAGATTTTATCAATGCATTCATCACCCACGGCTCGCCCAATTAAGGTTGATATAAAGGCCACACGCTTGGCATTGATTAAAGCCTGATATCCAGCTTGATCTGTGCTGTAGGGTATGGCAGCAACGGCTTTTGAAAACTCCTCAAGCTCGGTCTTGGTCAATCCCACAATGGGTTGTAATTCATCGTTAATATACACTAAATTTTCATCAAGGCGTAGCATAATGGCCTCACCACGCATATAGGCTATACAAACTTCCATAACATTCCCTTATTATAGTATTTATTTTAATATTTTTGATTGTTAAAGTTTCACTTTAAACATTGTGTAGATTTTTCCTCAAAAAAATATAATTATTTTATAATATCTTGTAAACGCTTACTTAATGCCATGTTTTTGCTTTTAAGTTCTGCTTTAAGTTCACGCACAATTTTTTGGGCCGCAGTTGTAAGCAAATGGACTTTGCTATTGTTACTTATAACCGTGTGACAGGCAGCCATTTTTTTATGCTCTGGCCATTGCCATGCGTCTATACTTTGGCATTGCTCATCTGTCCAAAGGCGGCTTTCTTGTAGACGTGTGTAGCGTTTTTCCTGCAAACATTCAACACCTATAATGTGGGCATCTTCCGCCGTATGTCGCCCATTTTCAAGATATAGAGGCACTTCCGCCACGCCAAATGGCTCTGCATTTTCTTGGCATTGCATCCAAAATTGTTCCAACTCATCATACACAAGGGCGTGAATATTGGCATTAACCTCTTTGCGCACATTGGGGTCTTGCATGGCTTCACGCAAGGCTTCACGGTTAATTTCTGCCTTGGGGTGTGCTATAAAACGCTCCCCAAAGCGTGCCCTAAAAAAGTTATGCCCAGCTTGGCCCACGCTGTAGAGTTTTTTCACCGTAGCATCGGCACTCCATGTGGGTATATTAAGCTTGGCAAACTCTTGCAAAAGCGTAGACTTACCACAACCGGGCAGGCCTGTAATAATGATTTTTTTCGTGTTTTTTGAAAGGGCTAAGGCGCAGTCAAGCATATCACTAGGCGCAGGGCAGCAAAAATCACGCATATTGCCCTCTGTGGGGTGTGTGAAGGATAATTTCCATGCATGGAGCATCTGACGCTTAGCTGGGCTTTTAGACGTAATTTTGGGGCCATAGACGCTATCGCCCCAAAGAGGAAAGCCCATATGTGCCATATGTACCCTAATTTGATGTGTTCGCCCTGTAAATATTTGTACTTTTATCAAGGCAAAGCGTTTTTGTGGGTCGGCATAAAGCGTTTGCCAAGCACTATGGGCTGGTCTTCCGCCGTGCTTTTCTTCCACAATGGCCATTTTTACCTTAGATTTAGGGTCTCGGCCCATGGGTTCTTTAATTTCGCCTTGGGCCTTTGGCACACCATGCACAATGGCTAAATAGCTTTTTTCTACTCTACGTTCTGCAAAGTCTTCGGATAATTTTAAGCGAGTTTGCTCAGTTAGGGCTACTAGCAATAGGCCGCTTGTGTCCTTATCAAGCCTATGCACAATACCAGGGCGCAGGCCACCTTGTAAAAGTAAGCTTGGAAAATGCATTGCTACGCGTTGCACATAAGTTCCACTTGGGCAAGAAGGGCAGGGGTGAACAGTAATTCCAGCAGGTTTATTACACACAGCCATGTGTTCATCATGCCAAATAACGTCTATTTCTCCGCTTTCGGGGGTGATGTTCTCCACAGGCTCTTGAAGTACAACTTCAACTTTTTGGCCCATTTTTAACTTGGTGGACGGGCTTTTGGCAATTATACCGTCAATGCGGCATTGCCCGTCTTGTATGGCTTTTTTGATTTTTTCGCGTGATATATCAGAAACTTGCTCCACAAGAAAAGCATCAAGGCGTTTCCCCATATCTGTGCTTAAAATCTCAAAGTTAAAGCTTTGCACTACTATATCCTATTTTGTGCCCAGCTTGACTAGGGCAAGGTAGACATACCGCCAATGCGTGTGAGTAGAGTTTGATTTTCATAAATATTATCAAGCTCTTTGCCAGGCTCAAGGGATGTAACAACGGCGCGGCCTATGACGTGGCGGTCGTCGCCTTGGCCTTGTTCATCTACCCTAATGCCCCAAATGTTATGGAACATGGCGGCTCTGCCTCTGTATTCACCAAGGTAAAGCCCAATGTGCCCTGGCAACCAAATGAGTGTTCTAAATGGAATGCCTTTTTCTAATATAGTATTTTCCTTGGGCTTTAATGTTAGATTGTCCAGTGAAAATGTGTCAGCAGAGTTATATTGCGAAAGGGAATTGCGGGGCAACCAAATGCCAAAGGGCGTAAATAAGTCATGCAAGGTGGCGGAACAATCACGATATTCATTGGTGCCGCCCCAACCGTAAGGCTGGGCCATCATTTCATTGCCTACTTTAGCAATGCGCATGGCTTCTAGGGGGAGTGGTTTTTTTACTGCGTCTTTATGGGCCAATTTTATTTGTGTTATTTGGGCCATGTTTTGCGGGCCTCTTGTGGGCATAAGCGCAGTTAAGCCATAACTATCTGTATTTTTAATGGGGAAAATTGCCCCAATATAAGCGTGACCAAGGCTTTGATTTGCGGTGGTATTTAGTGCCACTTTGTCCTTAATGAGAGCCGCATAATTTTGCGTGGTGTAATTTGCTATAAATTGCTCATCCACAAAGGCTACGTCTTTGGCTTGCACCCAGCCTGCGGCAATGGGGCTTTCTATAAAATACCACAGCTTATCTTGTGATGTTTGGCTAATAAATACTGGCATTGCTGGTGCAAGGGTTGAGTATTGAAAATAATCAAAAGGATCAAGAGCTGGGTTTGGTGTTGGCTTTGAAAAGCGGGGGAGCATGGTTGGCAATTCACGCAATGAAGTTTGGCGAAGCAATATGCCCTTTCTTTGAGTATTGGGGTATCTTGCCACGTCTGCGTTAAATTTTATGTTTTGCCATTGGTTTTCAGTCCAAGCAATGGTGCCATTATAACCACGGGCTTTGCCAAAAGTATCTTGAAAATTTTTGGCTGTGTATTCGGCCTCGTTTTTTTGCCAAGGACTAAAATGAATGCGGTTAAATTTGGCATCTTGCTCTTGTTGAGCGGCAGATGATATGAGTTTTTGTTCCGATTTTTTTGCGTAAACAGTTAAATCTTGTGGAAATTTATATAAATCACGCACAAGGCCACGTTGCAACATGGGGGTGTCTGCTCGTATGGGAACATCATGTGTTGCACATGCCGAGAGAAATAATGCGCATAAAGCTATTAAATGTATGTTATATTTAGATATTGTTTTCATATGATGCACCTAGGCTTTGCCCTAAATGGGGGATATGATTAATGTATACTTTTTCAAGAAATCCATTGGAAAATAACTAGACTTGGCT
>CAYJNE010000006.1:16464-22231 GCA_964371345.1 uncultured Desulfovibrionaceae bacterium
TATGATTAATGTATACTTTTTCAAGAAATCCATTGGAAAATAACTAGACTTGGCTTTGCGTAAGCCTTCCTCGTCAAGGTCTTGTGCTCTGTTTACTACGGTGGCACTTGCTCCAGCATGTTGCACAAAACAGGAGTTCATGGTTTGGTATACGCCTCTGTAACCTGTGTGGCCTTTCTCATAATGCACCCCAAGGGTAGTACTATCCAAAAGCTCACCCACACTAAAGGCCACAAGGGTATTGTCCACATATAATGCACCGCCCATAAGCCCTTCAAAGTCATGCCAATGTGAAAGCACATTGTTAATGGCGTCATTTTCAGCCCTTAGGGCTTTGGAGTTTGCACATTCATGCCATTGGCACCATTCATCTTGCAGGCTAAGAACGTCTTCAATGGTAGAGTCATCAATGGCTTTATAATTCGGCTCACCATATGTTTTTTTGAAACCATTAATATGATTGCGTTTTTTGTGAAATTTGTTACCAGAGAGGGTGGCAAGGTCTTTGCTGTCATATAAATATTCCCACTGCCCCTTGGTTTCTTGTTTTTGCACTCGTCCTGGCAAAGCATTTTCAAGTATTTGCACTAAGTTTTCAGGAACTCGCACAAGCGTTGCCCCAGCGTCTAAGATGTGTTCATTTTGCCAATCAACATCTTGCCAAGCACCCACTGGTGCCCAGAGGGTATTGTTCTTTTTTTGCATAAGCCAACAAAGATTATTACTGAAATTCCATTCAAGTTGATAATAACTGCTCCAACCCCATATATTAACAAGGCTGTAGTCAATGGAATGCAAGTTCATGGCCTTCCAACAGGTCAAATATTGTTGCTTTTGCCCAAGGTTTATGGGCGTAAAATATTCATTTGTCATAATAATTATACTTTATTTTTTTGAGAGTGCATTGCAAATCTGGTCCAGTCAACTTTGTATAATACAATAAGCATAATTGTGGATTGCACAACCTGTGATAACACCATTCCCAAAAATACTCCAGAGGCACTTTGCCAAATATAATGCCCAAAAATCCATGCAATGGGCAAGCGCACCAACCAAAAACTACTGCCATAAACCATTAAATTATATTTAGTGGCCCCAGCTCCAGTCATTACCCCACCAAGCACCATGCTTGCTATGGTAAATGGTGTGGAAAAAATGTTGAAATACATATAATTACGTGTGATTTCTTGCGTTTCTGGCAAGGGAGAAAGCACTGCCGCCAAATATGGTATAAAGGGCCAAAGCATAGCGGCCACAAGGCTCATGCAAATGGTTCCCGCAGCTAGTAATATGCGTGCTAGGCGATAGGCTTGGGGAATATTTTTCGCACCAAGACTGTTACCCACAAGCACTGCGGCGGTCATGCTAAATGCCATGCCTGGCAAAAAGAGTATGGCTTCAAGGCGCATACCTGCGGTTAAACCTGCAAGGGAGTGGACATTGTTAATGGGTAATGATGCCACCACCGCAAAAAGTACAATATAGCCTGTTTGCCATACAATTTGGCTTGCTGCCGCTGGTAGGGCCACTTTGTAAAGATATGGAAAGGCCGCCTTCATCCAGCGTATGGGGGGAATGTGCTTATAATCAAAATATCCACGCTGAATGAGTAATAATATGTTACATATAGCTCCAAAAGCTGTGCAGGTAAATGTTGTCCAAGCAATGCCCATATAGCCAAATTCAGGCAAGCCAAAGTAGCCAAGGCCAAAGCCTAAGTTTCCAAAAACATTGCCAATACACATGGTTGCGGCCACAAAAATTGGTGGAATAACTTGCCTTGTGGCCCTAAAAAGGGCAGTTGTTGCGGAAAAAACATAGCTTAGGGGCATGGTCAGTAGGGTAATTGACCAATAAAAAAGAGCAATGGGCAAAACATCTTGCGGAGTTTGGAGTAGGGAGAAAAATAAATCCTTACCCAAATAGGCAACAATGGCTACAATTAGGCCAACGCTAATGGCAAAAACCAGCACCATAGCCACATAACGGCGGGCCCTTTTTTCAAGGCCAGCCCCAATGGATTGGCTAATGGCGGCTGTGGCTCCACTGCCCATGGCAAGGGCCAAAACTTGCAGAAAAATTGCCCCTTGAGCCACAAGGCCAAAGGCGGCTTGAACGTCCCTACCAATTTGGCCCGCTGTCCAAACATCACAAAGACCAATGCAAAAAAAGAAAAACATAACCATAATTTGTGGCCATGTTAGCTGCCACATGGTGGCAAATGAAAAGCTTAAATCTTTCTTTTGCATAACTTTGCTCAATAAAAAGGCATGGATTGTTTAAGAACACTCCATGCCTTTTGTGTGTTTTAGTAATGAATCTATTTGTATAGAGTCATTAAATCCTCAATGGTTTCACGGCGGCGAATAAGGCTGTGATTACCGTTCTTATCAATAAGAATTTCAGCAGGGCGCAAACGTTGGTTATAGGTTGAGGACATAACATAACCATAGGCACCTGCGTCTAAAATACCTAAAATATCACCTTCTTGTATGCGAGGTAGCGAGCGTTTTTTAGCTAAAATATCACCACTTTCGCAAATATTACCCACCACCGTTTGCTCAAAGCAATTTTCATCTGGAGTGCCATTTTTGCGATAAACTTCCACGTCATGGTGTGAGTCATACATCATGGGGCGGGCAAGGACGTTAAAGCCTAAATCTGTGCCCGCATATATATTTTCACCATTATTTTTAACCACATATACTGAGCCAAGTAATACACCGCATTCAGCCACCATGTAGCGGCCTGGCTCAATGAAAAATTTACCCTTATAGCCAGTTTTTTGGGTGAAGCTTGATAGGCTTTCATGCAATTTGGTGCCAAGCTCTGCCATATCAAGGCGGGGCTGATTTGCATATTTTTGGTATGGAATGCCAAATCCACCACCAAAATCTATAATTTCAAGCGTTTCTAGGGCATTTTCTGGTAAGTGCTCAGCTAGGGCTAGTAAAAACTCCACCGCTTCCAAATAGCCATTAGCCTCCATAAAAAGAGAGCCAATGTGCTGATTAATACCTGCAAGGGTGAGGTTATATTTTTTAAGTATGGCAAAAACATCATCCATGCGTGCAGGGTCAACGCCAAACTTTGTTTCCTTACCAGCGGTGATGACCTTTTGGTGGTGACCTGCCCCAATGCCAGGGTTAAAGCGCACCATAACTTTGCCGCCTTTATTAAGGCTGCCTAGCAGTTCAAGCTGGGATAGTGAGTCCACACTAATGAGCACATTGTGACTAATGGCATTTTGCAATTCTTCTGCGGATATATTGTTGCAAACATATAATATGTTTTGATTATCAAAGCCTGCTTGCTGATTCATAAAAAGTTCACCAGGGCTCATGGCGTCCACAACGCAACCTTCATCTTTAATGATATTTAATAGTTTAAGGTTGGTGTTAGCTTTGGCGGAATAATTAACCTTAAAGCTTGCTAGGCTGGATAAATTTTTTAACTCATTGCAGCGAGTTCTTAAAATATTTTCATTATATACATAGAGTGGGGTGCCGTAAATTTTTGCAAGCTCCCGAGGGGAAGTGTTGCCAAAAAAATTACAAGAGTCGGTGTATGTTGAGCGTATGTTGGACATGAAAGACCTCATTAGAATTTGGTTTGAAGAATAGAGACAGATACATAGCAGAAGTAGGATTTGTCAAGAAAATATCTTGCTTGGAATGCTGAATTTTGCTATAAAAATGTATCAATTTTGCACATGGGGTTATTATGGAAGATTATCTTAAGCAAGCTCTAGGCCTTGTTAAAGCTCAAGCCAGCATACGGGTTATGACTGAGGAAGAAATGCTTGCCATGGCTAAAAAGCTTGCGGATGGCATTTACAAGCTTTGCGCCAGTGAAGATGAAAATACGCCAGAAATTCAAGAAATAAACCCCAAGGCCGCCATTAAAGAGCGCAGTATCACTTGCCTTGAGTGTAATAAATCCTTTAGGGTAATTACCAAAAAGCACATGCAAAAGCATGATCTTAGCCTTGATGAATACCGTACAAAGTATGGTTATAAAAGAAATTTGCCCTTAGTTTGCAAATCTTTACAGCGTGAACGGCGTAAAAAAATGCAAGAGATGCGCCTTTGGGAGCGTAAAGGCGAATAGCAAGCTTTATCTAATCCTTGCTCATTGTATAAAAGTTGTGTATATTTTTTGGGCATTAAAATAAATTTGGGGGAACTCTTGGCAAAGGTAATCTGGGCACCGTGGCGGTTGGAATACATATTAGGCCCAAAGCCTGAAGAATGTGTATTTTGCATCCCTGATAGTACAGACGAAGACCGTGCACGCCTCATACTTTACCGTGCTAAGCATTGTTTTGTTATAATGAATAAATATCCGTATAATAACGGACATTTAATGGTAACACCCTATAGGCATTTGATGCATTTTACAGCCCTTACAAGGGAAGAAGCACATGAAATGACAGACCTTTTGCAAATATGTGCCGATATTTTGCAAAAGCGTTTTAATTGTCAGGGTATTAATATTGGGTTAAATATTGGTGAGGCCGCAGGTGCAGGTATTAGAGAGCATTTG
The DNA here is from genome assembly GCA_964371345.1 of uncultured Desulfovibrionaceae bacterium. GTDB lineage: Bacteria > Desulfobacterota > Desulfovibrionia > Desulfovibrionales > Desulfovibrionaceae > CAYJAD01. Next base: position 21,010 of record CAYJNE010000006.1, read on the forward strand.
CATTTTCACCTTGTGCCACGTTGGAATGGTGATTCTTCTTTCATGGCTGTTATGGATGATGTACGTATGGTGCCTGAGCATTTAGATAGCACCTATGCCGCTTTAAAACCATTGTTTGAACAAATTTCCCTAGAAGAATGAGGAGAATTTATGCGTTACTTTAAGGTATTATTTGTTATTTTTATCTTCTTTTTGAGTATGGTTTTCTTTTTCCAAAATCAGGCGGTGCTTTCCACTGAAATGGTGCTACACTTAAATTTATTCTTCCTCCCGCCCATGAGTTCCATATCGCTGCCATTTTATTTTTTAGTCCTTGCGTCCTTTTTGCTTGGAGCTGTTGTTGCCATGCTTGCCCTTATGTGGGATAAAATACAGCTTTCCACCAAGTATATGAAATGTACTTGGAAGGTGCGCTCCCTTGAAAAAGAAGTGGAAAAATTACAAACTGCCCTTGGCCCACAAAGCCCTAAGGCAGGACTTTTTGGCGGCAAAACTGCAAAGCTTGAATCCTCAGCTAAGCAAGCCCCAGCGCCTAAAAAACCAGCTGATTATGACGACATTACACCACCCGACCCAGATCGGCAGTTTTAAGTTTTAACGCACAAAGGCGCGCTCTTTAGGTGCGCCTTTTTTATTTATGTTGAAATTATGACCACATCAGAAAAAACTCAAAGCCCTGAAAAAGAAAGCAAAGTTACGCCCATGTTTGCGCAGTACTTGCGCATTAAGGCGGACTATACTGACTGCTTGCTTTTTTATCGAATGGGTGATTTTTATGAATTATTTTACGATGATGCCATAGTCGCCGCCCGTGAATTACAAATTGCCCTAACCAGCCGCCATAAAGATAGTGCCAACCCAGTTCCCATGTGTGGTGTGCCTTGGCATGCCGCTAAAACTTACATTCCGCAGTTAATAGATAAGGGCTTTCATGTGGCTATTTGTGAGCAGGTGGAAGATGCCAAGCAAACCAAAGGCCTTGTAAAGCGTGAAGTAACGCAAGTTATAACCCCAGGCACCACCATTGAAGATGATAATTTAAACGCCAAAAGTCATAACTATTTGGCGGCTTATTATTGGGACGACAACGCAAGGCAAGGTGGGCTTGCTTGGGTGGATGCCTCAACGGGCTTTTGGTCTGGTTTTTTAAGCAAAAAGGCCAGCGATCTTTGGCAATGGGTGCAAAAACTTGCCCCACGAGAGCTGCTTATACCAGAAATGG
>CAYJNE010000007.1:0-2390 GCA_964371345.1 uncultured Desulfovibrionaceae bacterium
TAGCTATATTACCGCAAACACAAGCAAGGACTAATTTAATGGGCGATAACAATACCCAATGCACTCGTGACTTCCCACGCACCCTTTATGTGGCCCTATGGTTACCGCTGGCCTCAGAAACATTTGTTTTTTTTGAGGTTGATAAATTTTATAAACAAAATATGCCCGTTTCTGTCATCACCCTCTACGGCGATAAACCCAAAAATCTAGCCCCGCACATTCGCAATTCGCCCATACCTATAGAGCGTTTTGGCATACCCGCCACATTTAAAATTCTTGGTGCGGCATGGAGACGCTTTAGAAAAGAGCCCGAAAAAACAAAGCATGTCCTGCGTAATATTTTCTTACGCCGCTGGCGTGATTTGGAAATGCGCCTTGAGGCAGCATGGGCAGGAGTTAGCGGTTTTTACCTTGCCGAGCGTTGCAAAGACATGGGAATTGAACACATTCACACCCCATGGGCCAATGGCCCAGCCACGGCAGCGTGGGTTGTAAATTATCTCGAGGGTATTCCATTTTCCTTCACCGCCAGAGCTGGTGACGTACGTCCGCCTGACGGATTTTTGAAGGAAAAACTCGAAGCTTGCGCCTTTGCTCGCTCTGAGTCTTCCTATCAAATACCACTCATGGCCTCCTTTTTGCCCGAAAAAGACCATGATAAGCTATATGTTACCTACAATGTGCGCACCCTCTCCGCCGAGGGAGAAGCCAAAGTCAACATGCAAAAGCCATATAAAATACTATGTATTGGCAGACTTGTGGAAACTAAAGGCTTTCAGTATCTCATCGAAGCCGTGCGTATGTTGGTGGATGACGGCATAGAAGTACAACTCACCGTGGCGGGTGATGGTGCATGGATGAGTAAATTAAAACGCCAAATTGCAGAGCTCAAACTTGAACAACACGTTAATATGCTTGGCTTTGTAACGCATGATAATATTTTGGGGCATATTCTTGAAAGTGATATTTTCTCCATGCCAAGCGTGGTCAAAAAAAATGTGGACGACTGCGACGGCCTACCCAATGTGGTTATTGAAGCCATGAGCTATACCCTGCCCGTGGTAGCCACAGACGTTGCTGGCATGAGTGATGTGGTTAAGGACGGCGAAACTGGCTACCTTGTGCCCCAACGTGACTCCAAAGCTCTTGCAGAGGCTTTACGCAAGATGATTGCTGACCCAGACAACGCCAGACGCATGGCAAAAAATGCTAAAGACCTTATGGATACTATGTTTGATAGCGAAGCCAACCTTGAAAAGGTACGGCAGTTATTTTGTAAATATACCCCGTAAATATATGAGAAAAGAGCCACTATATGTTAGCATTGTCATAGACGTTGAGGAAGAAGGCCTTTTTACAGGTAGCTACCCTCGCAACGTCACCGTGGACAATGTGGCCCACCTAAAAAGCCTTGCACCATTAACGGAAGAATGTGCCATACCCCTAACGCTGGTTTGCTCGCACCCTGTATTTGTAAATACTGATAGTTGCCGCACACTTGAATATATGCGTGACACCCACGGGGCAGAAATTGGCGTGCATTTACACTACTGGTGCACACCGCCCTACACCGAAGATGAACTAAAAACTGACGCCATGCACTCCTATGTGCAAGCGAAGGACGTGCCCCTGCTTAGGGAAAAATTTCATGCTATTTTTGCCGCCGCCAAGGACTTTTGCGGGCACCCCGTAACCACGTTTCGCATGGGCCGTTGGGATATGCCCCGTGAGCTTTGGCCAATGCTTGCAGAATGTGGGGTTAAGGTGGATTCATCCATACGCCCTTGGCAATACCCCAAAAATTGGCGTGACCACTTTTTAGCTCCAATTCAGCCCTATACAGTGCAAGTGGGTGACAAAACTATCATTGAAATTCCAGATACTTCTGTGCCGCTAGTACCTATTACCCCTGCAGTACAGAAGGCCATGTATAATGCACCAAAATTACTCAAACATAGTTGGCACCGCACCTTGGTCATGCTTCCAAGTCCTGTGCATCATAATCTTGCATACATGAAGGCGGCGGCTATGGTAATGCTAGCCCGTGGGGACAAAGTGCTTAATTTAACTTGGCATTCCACAGAAGTTGCCCCTGGTGCCACCCCTCATTTGCCTAATAAAGCTAGCACAGATAAAGTTATTGCCAGAGCGAAAGAATTTTTACTTTGGCTACATAAGCAAGTGCCAGTGCGTGGCATAACATTGGGGCAATTTGCCGATGAAAAAGATTTCAATATTCCAGCACTTGCCCCTGAAATGTATGATCTTGCGGGCGATTGGCACCCATAGTGAACTAAAATTATGAATAATACTCCCCACAAGCCCATAGCCATAACTTTCATCTTAGAGGAGATGAATTTTGGCGGCACTCAAAGGCAAACCCTTGAGCT
>CAYJNE010000007.1:2490-20697 GCA_964371345.1 uncultured Desulfovibrionaceae bacterium
GTACCTCCAGAGCGGGTGCATTTTATCACCAATGGGGTTAATGTAGAATTTTTTACGCCCGCAAAACAAAGAATAACCAAGCCTGAAATACTTTGCGTGGGACGCATGGTGGAAGAAAAAGACCATAGAACATTACTCAAAGCCTTTGCTCTTGTGCATAAACAAATACCTGAGGCCCGCTTGCACCTAGTGGGTGAAGGGCCATTACTTGCAGCCATGCAAAAGCTAAGTGCAATCCTTAATATTGAGCAAAATGTCATATTCCACGGGGCAAGTTCCACAGTACGTGAACACATGCAAGCAGCTAAAATGCTTGTTTTATCGTCCATTTCGGAAGGCACACCCAATGTGCTTTTGGAAGGCATGGCCTGCGGCTTACCACTTGTGGCAACAGCAGTTGCTGGCATTCCTGACATGGTGGAACACGAAAAACAAGGCCTCTTGGTAAAACCAAGTAATCCCGAAGCATTATCTAATGCAATCCTGCAAATTCTTAATGATGACAATTTGGCTGAACATATGGGCACAGCAGGGCGTGCGCATGTTTGCACCAATTATTCTTTGGCAAGTACCGCCAAGGCTCATGCAGATGTATATCTTGAGCTTTGCACGAAAGTAGGGATTAAAACTATATAATCACCCATAACCAGTGAGAAAAATATGAGCACCATGCCTCCTTGTCCCAAGTGTCAATCAGCATACGTTTATGAAGACGGCAGCCTTTTTATTTGCCCCGAATGTGCCCACGAATGGAACCAACTAGACACAGAAAATGCCGAAAGCTCCCTTGTACGTGATGCCAACGGTACAGTATTACAAGACGGTGATACCGTTGTTGTTATCAAAGATTTAAAAGTAAAAGGTGCATCAAGCGTAGTCAAAGTAGGCACTAAGGTAAAAAATATTCGCCTAGTTGACGGCGACCATGACATTGATTGCAAAATCCCAGGCATTGGCAAAATGGGCCTAAAATCAGAGTTTGTGCGAAAATCACTTGAATAAAGTGATTTTTACAAAGATATTCTAAAAAAATACCCCATGTTGGAGCATAAACCCTCAAGCATGGGGCTTTGTTTTTGCTCATTTATGACGGAGCTTAGGATAAACAGAAAAAGCTGTAAAAATAAAAGAGCAGCATAAAATTAAGCAACTCTTGAAAAATGAAGCCTTTTTAAAATCTAATACAGTTAGTGCCATCTTCTATTTTATTCGTTAGGGCGATTTCCCAAGGGTAGGTTAAGATGATGATGGTTTGTATTTTTATGGCGAGTTGTCTCAGTTGCAAAACCGCCAACAACTTGATCTAAAGAGGATACATCAAGTGCTTTATTGGCTTCCTCAACGTTGGCATGGACTTTTCCTGCCTTATCTTGCTCTTGCATTGCTTTTTTAACAACATTACTTTCTGCATGGTTTTTCATCACTATACTCCTTTCACTTGATGCAAACTTAATTTTAAAGAATTAATTAAATATTTAATCGTATTACTAACTTAAATTCTTATTTTTCTATGATGTTTTGTCAAGAAAAATGTTCATAATTAAAAAATTTAGCCTTTGCTGTTTAAATAATTTTTGCCTTCACTCAAGACAATAACAAAAAATCAACTACGTGTGTTAACCTCCCCCTACCTTTTGCTTGTGGGGATTTGATAAATTTATATCCACTGCAGTCGCTGTTTTACTTCTTTTTCCATGAGGAAATTTTACCACTAGAGTGAAACGATGCCTATGAATCGCACAGTTAATGGGTTATCCGTATTCTCGCAATTATACTTCATTACAAGAAGGACACATTCAACGTGATTGATAATTGTAGTTATGAAGCTTTGGCTTAGGTAAAAATCATGAAAAAAGCCTAGCTAAGCCTTCACAACACAAGAGCGTAAATCGGCAACAATGGTTTCAAAGCGATTATTCTTGCTTTCAATCCAAGCGATTACAGTATCGCTTTTCACTCTTGACAGTTATTCTCTTTTTATATAGTTTATATGAATATCGAAATTTATAGGAGATTCATCATGAGCCAAGAAAAAGACCAACAAATTCGCCTCAATGTCAATGCAGATAAAATGAATACATCGTATGCAAATGCATTTCAAACCCACTCTACCCCAGAGGAAATTCTTATTTCTTTTGGTATCAACCAAACACTACCTTCACAAGAAGAAGGCGTTACTGCGGACATGATTTTGCAATTTACAGACCGTATTATCATGAATCATTACACTGCAAAGCGTCTAACACTTTCTCTTTTACAGAGCGTGCGTGAACATGAAGAACGCTTTGGCGTTATTGAGCTTGATGTTTCTAAGCGTTTGCAAGAAAAAGGTGCAGACGAAGAAGCAACTGACACAAAACAATAATATATTTTAATATTATTAGCTTAACTGCTATTTTTAGAGGCTTTACCAAAAGCCTCTTTTTTTATGCCTTTTCTATGACAATTTTTTTTACATAAAAAAAATCTTTTTTTCAACTAAAATTAATAATTACACCATGATGCAATACATGTATCGGATTCGATATATTGTTGGGACTGTGTTTTTATGTCAATATGCATCATAATAATGATACTAAGTATAAAAAGTATATTTTTCTTAAGATAATTAAGTATTTATACAGCAAGAAGTTTTTATCCTTCGGAGGATGTTATGGCGAGTTTGAAAAAGTTTTTTGGAAAGGCAGTGAAGATTGTAAGTAAGCCTAGTGAAGATACAAGCTATACTGCACCACAAACCAGAAAAAATAGAGTTCCTGTTTTCTTTGAACAAATGGAACCTCGCCAATTGCTTTCGGCAACGCAAGCAGAAGTGACTGCCAACGGTACTCCCTATGAGTCTACCACCGTTAAAACGGCTATGGTGACGTTAAAAAATAGTGCTAGCGGTGCTGCGGATACTACCATTGACCTTGCCAATGACAGCATCTTAAACATCGTGGATACAGTAAAAAACTTTGCTGTGGACACAGCAGAGACTGTATTGTCCTACTTCCCCAACGGGGATATAGAAACTGGCGACATTATTGCAAACGCAGATTCTGACGAATTTCACTTAAATATCCACGAGAATAACCCAAATTTTGGCATGTGGATTTCGCTTGCTGGCGATGTAAAACTTAGCAATGTCAATTTTGAAGACATGCTAAATGAGTCCAATACCACTCTTGCCATTATGGCTGCTGGGGATATTCACTTAAACGATGTAAGTTTTGAAGGTGTTGAAAGCCTAATTATTCGTGCTGCCAATGTGTTTTTGAATGGCGTGCAATATTATGGCGGTGATGATTTTTCTGAGCTTTCGCATTCAATCCAAGTGCTTGCTATGGATAGCATTACCTTTGGTGAGGATAAATCCTTTGTGGTGGACGCAGATACCAGCACTGGTATTGGCTTTACAGCCAATGGCGACATTACCATGCTTGAAGGGGCAGGCATTAGCAATGCGGACTTATCACTAAACCATGTCAATTTTGAAGCCACAAATATCAGCATAACTGGCAAGGGTGACGGGGTTCAAAAATCCATTGACATCAGTGGCGATTTTACCGCCCTTGCAAAGGACGAGGCCTTCTTACACCCTCTACTTGGCTTTTTACCTTTAAGGTATACCACTGGTAACGCGTCCATAACCGTTCACAACGCCATTATAAATGCGGCTAATGTTACGCTCAAAGCTGAAGTTACTGCAGAAGCTGCTTACAACTTCCCAGACCTTGGTGAATTGACAGAAAATGTCTACTTTGACGCCTTGCTTGATACCTTTATGGATAAAGGCTTTGCTGACGTTCTATCTGCCATTGGCTTAAATATTGATACTAGCAAGGTTGATGTTGCTGGTAACGCCATTGACGAATTAGGACATATTGAACTTGGCCCGTTACCTCCGCCAGCCCTCGCTGTTGATCCAATTATGTTTAGCCTGTTTACTGATTCTTTCCAAGAAATTTTGACTGGGCTTATGGAGAAGTTTACAGTTGAAATGCCCTTCTATGTAAGTGGGGTGAGGTCAGAAGCTACCGTTACCATTACTGGAAACACAACACTAGATGCTGCAAAGGGCGATTTAACCATAGTTGCCTCAAGTGCTGCCATTAATGATGCTGACAATTTGCCACTTATGATAGGGCTTAACATGCTATTTAATAGCACCACTGCCGAAATTATTATAGGCGAAGGTGTAGGGCATGACATCCTACTTAAAGCTGCTAATAATGTTAATATAATGAGCTATAGCCAAAATGAAAATACTAGCAAGCTCAAGACCATGTTTGAACCATTGGCACGCAATAGCAAAAACCAATTTAGCTCACGTAAATCACCATTTGCAAAAGAGCTTAGTACTGGTGTTGCAATATCTTTTGGCTTAACTTTAAATCGAACTATAGCCAATGTACTTCTTGGCACTAATGTTGACGTAATAGCTGGCAATGATGCTAATATAAATAGCCTTGCCACTGAAAAGCTTGTTAACTCCGCCACTGCCAATTCTACTGCTAAGGGTAGGCTAGCTATGGTTGCCGCCATAAATACTGGTGGGGCTGAAAGTACTGTAACTATTATGGGTGATGTTGTTGCAAACCGCAATGTGAATATTACTTCAAACATGATTTCAAGTATAACCACCATAAGCTCTAGCGTGAAAGGTTTAACCTTCCAAGCTGCTCCACCACCACATGCAGTGCCGCCTTTAACAGAAGGAGTAACTGCACCCATTGCTCATTACATGACATATTTGCTTCGTCCATTGGGTATGCTCATGGACAAGCTTGACCTTGGTGTGGGTGCATCGGTGGCTGTTGCTATGCATAACTCCTCTGCTAAGGTTCATATAACAAATGATGCAAGCATTGTTGCACACTTTGGTTCTGTAAAAATTCATTCTCAGTCTGATAAAACGCCAATAATAGAAGCTACCAGTAGTTCATCATACGCTGCAGAAGTAGTTGTAACGCAGGCAGGCATAAAGGGTACAACTGCTACCAACGAACCTGGCGGTATAAAACCTCCAAAAACAGGAACTTCCGTTGCTGCTGGTGTTAGCATTCTAAACAATGTCGCACAAACCATAATTGATGATGGCGCAATAATAGAATATAATAATCGCATAGATATAAGCTCCGATGCCAACTATGCTCTGCCTGCCAACTATCGTTCTTTACCAGGCTTTACTTTGCCCAATTTAGGCAGCCAAGTTAATTTGAATCTCACAGGCATGGTATCAGCCCTTGGTGGAATTATGTCCGCCATTCCCATTGATGCGCTTGGCGACTTTGTTAGCAGTGTTTCTGACGGCATGGACAAATTGCAAGAAGAATATTTGAACTTGCAAGACATTGTGCTTGGCTCTGCCTTTAACCTTGATAGCGTCAATGGCAACCAAGGTTTTGCTGTGCCTAACTCCTATGTTTATGCATCCACAGGTGGTGCAAAGGAAACTTCCATTTCTGGTAGTTTTGCCTACATTCAACAAGACAATGTTTCAACAACAACAGTTGGTGATAATGTTTCCATTAAGCGCAGCGGTGGGGTGAAATCCTCTGCTGTGACTGATGCCACCAATACTGTGCAACTTGCCGATTATTACAAAGGCGAGAGCGGTTGGTTTACCTATGATATATACGCTGGAAGCACAGAGCTAAACGGCCTTGAAGCTGGCAAGCGTTATTATGGAGTGGTGGACGATGGCGGTTTGTTGAAGATTTATACAAGTGAAACCACCCTTGCAGCTAATCAAGTAGATTTAGGTACTTCTAGCACTGGTAATAATTTACACTATTTCCTTTTTGAAAAGCACGAACAAAAAGACCCCAATGTTACACTAACTGACAAGAGCTGGACAACATATGAAGATGGCACCATACTCTCCATGAATAACCCTCATGGTATGAGTACGGGCGATGTAGTATATGGTAGTGAAACCCTTGGGCTTGACCCAGATTCATTCTATATGGTTTTCGCGCCAACAGATACTGAACTATCATTTAAGAAAATAGAAAATGGCAAGGTAGTAGGCGACTTTATTGAGCTTACCATTAGCACTCTCCATGAGATTGATGAAGAAACTGGAGATGTTGAGGGTGAACCATACCATGTGATTGTGCATGCAAGTGCTAACCAAAAAGATAATTTAGAATTAGGCTTTACCATTTCAGCCAGTGAATACAATGAAGAAAATTCCAGAACCTATGATGCCCTAAGTGGCTTCACTTCTGGTGAAGTAATAACCTATACTTCAACAGGCCAATCCATTGGCGGCCTTGTAAGTGGTGAAGATTATCGCATCGAACTCATGGGCAACTCTACCTTCATGCTTTATGACGGAGATACTGCCATAACTCTTGATTTAAGTGCTGTGACTGACAATAGCGAACACACTTTTGCTGGTGCAAATAGTCTTACTTTGTCCGCTGCTGAACTTACTCAAATAAATAAAGACCTTTCTTGGACTGGTTCTGTAGGCAATATGACTTCCCTACAAGTACAACGCCAAACCAGTGGTTTTTATCATGGCACAGAGGAAGGCCTAAGCTTTAATACTGGTGACATCATTAAATATGAAAGCACTGGTCAGTCTATTTTCGGTCTTGAAAGTGGTAAGAGCTATGAAGTTTCTGTGCTTGCCGATGGCAAGCTTGTCTTGCGTAATTATGACGCAAGCACGGGGGCCACTGGCGGCTATCTAATGATTGGGCAAAATGTTGCTGACGGTGAACATACCTTTACCCTTGAAAAGTCCTATGCCAATGCACCAGTTGATGTAGAAGCAGCCGAACAGGCAAATACTAGCAATGGTGCCATGTATGTTGGTGAGCATAACTTTAGCACTGGTGATAAAATTACCCTGCAAGTGTTTAGTAGAGTTGATCTTGATGGTAACGCCGTTTACACGGACTATGTTAACTCCACTATTACTGACCCCAAATACATTGACCCTGAGTATGATGGTGGACTTGACCAAAGTCTTTTCACCGTGACAAGAGTAAGCGAATCTATGCTTATCCTAACTCACGATGTTACTGGACAAACCTTTACATTCCCTAGTGATTTTGACGTTGAAGGTTTTAGAGAATACAACTTATTGCGTGCTGAGATAGAGTGGAACGTAGCCGAAAAGCGCACCGATGAATTTGGCGAATACCTAGTAATTGATAATCCTCACACTATTTCTGACGGTGAATCAATTTCTCTTGATCAAGACATAAAAGTTAACATACAAGTTGCACAACAAGATGAAGAAGGCCGCAATATTACCGATGCAAAGGGTAATGTTCTTTATGACACAGTAGAGCAAACCATAACAGCAGGCACTGTTCTTTATGCATCACTTGTTCTTGCTGAAGATGCTGAAGGTGACATTGTAACCGTTGGTGTTCGTCTATCTTTAAGTGCTGAAGAGGTTTCCACCTACAATTATGTAAAAATCATGGGTGCCCCCCCTACTACTATAACTAGTGAAAATAACGACTTCCTTCTAGCTCAAGGTACAATAAATCTTACTCCATATGTATTCCAAAGCACTGAGGCTCATGAAGCAACTGACGGCGAAAAAGTAACCGTTTCCGTTGAGAACCCAGATGGTACGCTTAATGAAGAGCAGAGTAAAATATACACCATTACTGTTTTGGACGAATATCACTTCATACTCGCAGATTCAACGGGTGAGATTGTAGAAGTTGCTGAAACGTTTGTTCTTACTGGTGGTGATTTCAAACTAGGTAAATCTGTTGATGGCCTAGCCCTACTTAATAAAAATATCATTGGTAAAGTAGAATATATCCAAAAGGATAATCATGGCTTTGAAACAGGGCAAGCCTTGGTGCATCATTATGGTGAAAATACTAAAACCTACTATGTAATTGCTTTAAATGAAAATTTATTTACGCTTGCTGGTTCATATAATGATTCCTTAAGCGGCCTTGCCCTTGGTGGTGATGACTTGCCAACCAACGGTACGTTAGAAAACCCTGAGAATGGTGCCTATATTAAGGCCACAAGCTCTGATAAAACTATTAACCTTGCAGGGCAGCTCTTTACTGGCCTTGGCGAAACTAGGACTTTATTCCCTGCATTTAATACCTTTAAACCCACTTCTCCAAAAGCCGCAAGAAAGCTTTATTGGCAAGATATTAAAGCCTTACCTTCCAAGTTTAAAAATGGTTTGCCAGCCCGTCACCCAAGTTCCTCCACTGGTGTTGGGGCAACATTCCAAATACTTAATTTTTCTCATGAAACCATATCCCAAGTTGGTAAGGGTGGTAGCAATGCCCAAACCCTACTCATGGGTGATAATTTCTCCATTACATCGTCATCGGATAATGGCATATTCTCCTTACTGCTTGCAGGTGCTATGGGCAGCTATAAAAGTTATTCTGGTAGTATTGGTGCCGTTTGGGTGGATAATGTAACCATTGCTGATGCAAGCATTGGCGAAGGAACTATGCAAGTGGGGCGCACCAAAAATATGGGCGACCTTGTCATAGCAGCCTATGATGAAACCTATTACACCCAGCTTGCTTTTACGCTAAATGTGGGCAAAAAGGCTGTTGGTGGTACATTCTTCATACAAGACATAAATCGCCAAACCATTGCTGGCATGGGTAATGCAAATGCTGAAGATGCCGTTGCACAGGGCAAAGTTTATGTAGCAGGTGAAGCCACTGTTGATGCACTCTCCACAGGGCAAAATATTGCTATTGTTGTGGGTGGTTCCGTTGCCGTTGCACCAGATGAAAAGAAGCTAGAAGATCAAAAGAACTATGACCCACTAAGCCAAGCTAATCATTATAGCGGTATTGATGCAATATTAAAAACACCACTTAGTCAAAGAAAGCAAAATAAGCTAGGCGCAACTAAATATGCACAGCATACAAAGTATGCTGATATGATGTGGTCTGATTACACAAGAAAACTAGGCGAAGTAAACGGTAGTTATGCTACAACCACAACAACTCCTACTGACACAGGCACAACTGTTGGCGTAGCTGCACAGGGTCTTGTAAGTATATACAATGAAGAAACTAAAGCACTTGTGCAAGACCTATCAACCCTTGTGGTGGCAGGCTTTGTGGCTCGTGCTTTAAATGATACCAAGCAATATATTGGTGCTGGTGCTATGGCTTATGCACATCAAGGTAAGACAACAGACCAAACCACAGGCAACACAAAAGATGATGAAGGTGGCGTTGGTGTTGGTGCTGCTATGGTTGGAACATATAATGTAAAAGATACCATAGCTGCCATTGATAATGTTACAAACATGACCGTAAAGACTGGTGGTGTGGACGTATCTTCCCTTGATGAATCCTTTACCTTAGTCATTGGTGCTGGCCTTGGTGCTGCCCCTGGTGGATTTGGTGGTGCTGGTACACTTGTGGCAAACATTCACACTGCCAATACTAAGGCCTTCATTGCCGATAGTAATCTTACCGTAAGTCAAGGTGCCGTGGACGTTATAAGTACCCGTGATGTATTTATGATAACCGTAGCTGGCGGTGGCGGTTTTGGCGAAAGCCATGGCGTAGGCATTTCCGTTGGTATTAACTATCTTGCAGGTAACACAGAAGCCTTTATTAAAAATAGCTCCATCAGTGCTTATAATGATATTATTGTTAAAGCAACTAGCGGTGCAGAAGAATCACCCATTTATGTTAATAAAAGCAATCTCGGCGAAAGCGGCATACAAGTTGCCGAGGGTGGTTTCTTCACCCTTGATGGCTATAACTTAATTAGCATTGGTGCAAGTGCGGGCATTGCCACAGGTGGCTATGGTGCTGCTGGTACTATCTCCATGAACATTATTGATGGAGACACTAGGGCCTATATTGAAGGTTCAGACATTAAGCAATCCTCCATTGTTACCGATGGTGATGTACATATTCAATCATTTGATCAGTTTGGCGTGCTTTCCATTGGTGGTTCTCTTGCCCTTGCAAAGAAAAGTGAAACAGATCCAAATAATCCTAAGCCTGGTGACGAAGAAAAGGGCGCCTCATTTGGTAGCGTAGTTTCATTTAATATTATACTTTCCAATTCCACAGCTTATGCAAAGTATGTGGATATTAATGACAGCAATACAGCTGACAATACATCCCCAACTAATGTAAGCGTTGCGGCTCTTTCACGTCAAAACCTACTAGCCATTGCTGGTGCTGTGTCTGCGTCATCTGGTGAGCATGGTTTTGCCCTAACTATTTCAGCTAATATTATTGCCACTGGCACAAGTGCAAGCCTTGATTATGCAAATATTAAGGCCAATACTTTATCCGTTACAGCTGGTAATGAAGCAAGCATTCTATCCTTAGCGGGTGGTGTTAGCGTCTCCACTGGTGGCAACGTGGCTGCTGCCTTAGCTGTAAACACTATTTTTGGTGTTAATACCCCAGACCTTGAGACTGACAACATCGACGGCGAAGCCCTGCAAAACTTCAGCTTTGCTGACATACAATCAGATTCTGACCCAGATGCAGCTGGTAAAGATGAAATTGGCAATATGGACGTTTCTGCCACGGTTAGAGATTCTAACATTACCCTATATGGCGAAACAGCAGCTTGTATGCAAGTGCTTGCAGAAACAACTAGCACCATAGTTTCCTTATCTGCTGGGGTTAGTGTTTCAGCAAAGATTGGTAGTTCAACTACCACACCTAAGCCCCAAACTAGCCCAACAAAAAGTGCTGCTGGTTCTGTATCACTGAATGTCATCAATCGCACTGTCACTGCCCTTGTACAAGACAGCGACCTAATCCTTGCTGGCAAGGCCAGCATTGTGGCTCGTGACTATACTAGCGATGAAGAAAACGAATTTAAGAACGGCAGCAGTATTTATGCCGTATCTGGTCAAGTTGGCGTGTCCTTCACAGGTTCACAAATGGGCGTTGCCCTTGGTGCCAACTACATTGGTGGTAATATTACTTCTGGCCTTATTGATACTTCCATTGATGCCATTGGCACTATGGATAAAACTACCGACGGGCTTGACGTTCATGCAGGCTCTGCCGCGTCCATTTTAAGTGTAAATGGTTCTGTTTCTGTGGCAATTTCCAAGCCTAGTGGTGCTACATCTTCATCTGATGCCATTGGCGCAACCTTGGGTCTTAATGTAATTCACAAAGATGTGCTTAGCACCATTGAAAGCACTGGTGTAAAGAAAGATATCCACGTGCATGGCCCAATCTCCGTGCGTGCTGTGGATAGATCAGAAATTTTTGGTATTGCCGCTGCCGTTGCCGTAGCTGTTGCAACTGGTGCAGACCAGCCCACAGCCTTGGCTGGAACGCTAGCCTTGAATGTAATTGTTAGTGAGCAAAAAGTTCGCATAAACAATGTGAGCATATTGGCAGACGAAGGTGATATTACAACCTTCGCTCAATCTTCGTCCAATATTTCAGCCGCAAATATTACCATATCTGGCTCAACCCTAACCCTTAACCCCAATGTGGTGGTAAACAATACCACCATTGACGTGCAAGGTAGCGACATCACAGCAACAGATGGTGACATTTCCATGCACACCACTCAAGCTGTAACAGAAAACTTTGCAAATAATTTAATAAATTGGATTGATGGTGTTATTTCAGACACTGCTGGAAATATTGGCTCTGACGTTAAAAAAGCCTACGACAACTTCGTAAAAGCCGTTGCCCCTGCTGTAACATATGGAAGTGATTTCCTTTTCTCAAACAACATTTTGTCCTTGAACTTTAACCTTAGCTTGTCACCAAGCAATACAAACTTCGGCGGTGGTTTTGCTGCTAACGTTGTAACATCAAATGTGCAAACATTAATTGGCACATCAACTCTAGCTGCAAACAATATTAGCCTTAAAAGTGATAATGATGCCAAGATTAAGTCTGTACTTGTGGGTGTGTCTGGTTCTGCAAAGCAAGGTAGTAGCATAAATGCAAGCATTGCTTCCAACACCATTGTAAGCACATCTGCGTCAAAAGTAACAGATTCATCACTTGATGCAAAAACTGGTTATTTAAATGTTATTGCTGACAATAGTGCGGATATTCTTGCCGTGGCTGTGGCAGTAACAGGTGCAGCCCAAGGTAGTGCCGTGGGCCTTTTCCAAGGGGTAAATGTTATTGTGGTGGATAGTGTTGCCACAATTACTGGCCTTAATAATAATGATACTATTAATGCTGGTGGCGCAATCAATATTAAAGCCACTGACTTTTCAAGAATTTGGGCTGTGTCCGTAGCTGTTACTGGTAGTGGTCAGGGTTCTGCCGCAAGTGCTGCCAATAATACTTCTGTCATTACTGGTATGGTCTATGCTGGTATTGCAGATATGCAAAGCGTAACTGCTGGCGGCAGCCTAACCATAGATGCACTTTCACAATCACAAATTTTCAATGTGGTGAGCGGCGTTGTTGGCTCTGGTAATGGGGCTGCTTTGCAAGGTTCATTTAGTGAAAATATCATTGTGCGTAGCGTACTTGCAGAGCTTAATGACATTGACATCGTCACCGTAGGTGGTGACTTGGTGGTAAAAGCCACAGAAGATAAAAATTTAACCGAGCTTGCAAAGCTTACACATATTGTAACATCTCTGGTGGGCCTTGAAAAAGTTGATACTGGAAAATTTGCCACCACAGATGCTATGGACGAAGCTGGCGTTGACGTTGGTGCAGACAGCAACATAAGCGTAGATACCGACAATGGCGAACGTAGCTTTAATGTAAACAGTGCCTTGTGGAATTTTGGCAGCGGTATTTATTCACTTGTGGTTGGCGTTGCAGGCACTAGCATGAGCAGTGCTGGGGCAGCTGGTGTTAACTTTAATTTACTAAAGCGTGAAACACAGGCCATTGTAAATGGTATTGGCAGCTTACGCTTTACTGACAGTGGCTCAAAGAAAAGCTCTATGCTAGTTACTGCCACATCCAGTGCCCAAGCATTTGGTGGCTCAGTGGCTGTTGCTGGTTCTGGCTCTAATACTGCCTTAGCTGGTGCTGTTGTAGTTAATGTACTTGATAATGATGCTAAAGCCACCGTGGAAAATGTAAGCTTTGGCGGTTTTGACGGAACAAAATTTGACGCCCAGTATCTTGGCGATGTGACAATACAAACCACCAATAACTCAGGGGCAGTGGCCCTTGGTGTGAGTGTGGGTGCAAGTGGTGCTGCTGCTGGTGGTGGGGCAGTATTTACGCTTAACCTTGGCTTGAGTAAGAAACGTACCATTGACCTTTCCGCTAAGACCGCAAAGGAAAAACAAGAAGAAGCTAAAAAGTTGTCTGCTGAATTTGCTGCTGACAATGCCTTGGATAAGGGTGCTAGCACCTATACCGACGCTAGCAATGACTCTAATAGTGATGCTAACCTTGGCGGAGAATCTGCCGAAGCAGGACTTATTGGCGCAGAATTGCATTCTAGTGGTAATTTAGTTGTCGCCGCAAATCAACTAAGCACGCTTGTTTCTTTAGGCTTATCCGTTGGTGCATCGGCACAATTTGCAGCTGCTGGAACAATCTCCTTAAACATGCTTTCTTCCAATTCCTTTGCTCAAATTGCCAACATTGAAAACGGAAAAACAAGCGATATTACAGCTGGTTCTGTGGATGTAAACGCCAAAACTGGTGGCGATATTTGGGCATTCCTTGTGGCAGTTGCTGGTAGTGCTGAGGGTGCTGGTGCTGGTACATTTGCCCTAAGCCGTGTGGGCGGCAGTGCGCAAGCCTATGTGCAAGCTGATGAAATAAACGCCACCAATGGCGATTTTAAGGTCTATGCTGAAGGTGCTGCCTATATGCTCACCTTCGCCATTGCCGTAGCAGGCTCAGGTGTTGGTTCTGGCTCTGGTTCTATAGCCTTGGCATTTGCTGGTACAAATGTACTAGCTGACGTTGATGCAGGCATAATAAATGTGCATGGTGACTTACTAGCCCGTGCCACTAATACCTCAGTGGTGGCGACCACTGCTGTGGGTATAGCTGGTGCTGGTGTTGGTACTGGTACTGGCGGTCTTGCAATTAACCTTTCTGTATGGGGTGATGCAGCAGCTTTTGACCCAACAGCAGACGACCCAAGTGCCAATACAGAGAACTCCAACACAGCTCTTACTTCCGTGGCTAGTATGGTTAATGGCAACAAAGCCTCTGGCTTCCAAACACGGGCCACAGTCGAGGGCGGTGACATAACCGTTAACGGTAATGGTACTCTAACGACTGGTGAGCGTACCAACGACGCAGTTATTATTACAGCCGACAACCTCTCAGTATTTGTGGCTTTGATGGTTGCTGTAGCAGGTAGTGGTGTGGGGGCTGGCGGTGGCGGCGTTGTTCTGAACGTGCTTGACTCCACAGCCGAAGCCGCCTTGATAGTAAACTCAAGCTTTAATTTAACTAACCGTAATTCTGATATTTATGTAAGTTCACTAAACGAAACCAAACTTTGGGCACTCATGCTAGCCGCAGCTGGTGCTGGTGTTGGAGCTGGTGCTGGTGGGCTTACCCTAAACTATGGTGATGCTAGTAGTTCTGCCTATATTGAAGGTGGAGCAGGTGCAAACTTTACGGCTGGTGATGTAGACGTACACGCCAAATCTGAAATTGATGTATATGCCTTAGGGCTTTCTGTTGCTGGTAGTGGCGTAGGTGCAGGTATTGCTACTTTTGCCATTAATGCTGTGGAAAATGCCACAGTAGCTCAAGTCTTGGGTAAAAGTGACACCAATAAGCTTGTGATGAATGTGGGTGATATGGACGTTGCCACGGTTACAGATTCAGTTATTGTGGCAACCAGCCTTGGTGGTACTGGTTCTGGTGTTGGTTCTGGTGGGCTTTCCATGTCCATTAACGTAAGCTCGCGGAGTTCTGAGGAGCTTATGAATATAGCCAACACATCAAAAGAAGTGGAAGCTGGCACCAATACCCTAAAGGGTCTTGAAGAAAATGTTGATTATATTACAACAATTCATGGTAGCGCACTTACTTTACTCAATGATGATTCTGGTTCTTATGAAATTGCAGACATTAAAACTACTGGCGTCACTGACGATTCGCACTATTTAACCTATCGCCATAAAGACGGTAGTGAAAGCGTTTATTCCTTTGCCAAGAGTGCTGTGTCGGGTGGTACAATTAATACAAATGCTTTGACATTAATTCGCGGTGAAGATGCAGACTTTAACGATACTGGAAACTATACTGTTACATATAGTAGTAATCAGTATGGTGCACCAACTTACGTTTCAGAAAAGGTTAGCGAAGTTGCATCATCTTCCGTACTTGTAGAAAATGTAGACATTACAGCAACAAGCTTTAATGCACATGCTACCTCTACAAGAAAAACAGTTAATATCACCGCAGGTGCCGCAGGTGCAGGTGCTGGATCTGGTTATGGTTCTGTATCAATTTCTGTTAATAATAACCTAACCCAAGCCGTGGTGCTTAACTCAAAGCTTACAACCACTGGTGGTGACATTAACATTACGGCCCTAAATAAAGGTCAATCCTATACTGTAACTGCTGCTGTTGCAGGTTCTGGTTTTGGTTCTGGTGGTGCTAGCATTAGTGCTACTGTAGATTCTGGCAGCACCATTGCTAAGATGGACAATACTACCGTAGCTGATGCAGACAATGTAAGTGTTACAGCTTCTGCAAGTATGGATATGTTTAGCCTAGCTCTTACAGGTGCAGGTGCTGGCTTTGGTTCTGGTGCTGGTTCTGTTGCGGTTAACGTAATGTCTGGCACTATTAGTTCAGATATTCTTGGTAGCACTATCACCGCAACTGGCAAGGTTAGCACCTTGGCAAAATTTGCCCAGCCTGAAAGTTCAGACACTTACGCACTCGGTAGTGTTCTTAATACAGAACAAAAAGAAAATGGTGTAAATGACATTTTAAACAATCTTGATTCGCGCTTAACTGCCGTTCAAAATGACGCTCATGCTACCAAGGTATCTGGTGTTGAAGGCATGGAGAGTTCTAATGCTAGCAACATCAATACAAGTTTTGATGATGCATTTAATACTAGTGGTATTCTTGCCATAACTGTAGCTGTTTCTGGTGCTATTGGCACTGGTGCTGGTTCAATTTCAACCAACGTGATTAGTGGTAGTGTTTCTTCACTAGTTAATAATTCTGTTATCACCGCTGGTTCAGTATCATTTGAATCTGATATGAGTACGACTGTGCAGTCATTTGTATCTGCAAATACATTGGGCTTAGGTTTTTCTGCTTCCATTGGTACTAACGTAATCTCTGGCACAACTAAAACTTTTGTTATAAATAGTGAGCTAACTGTAACTGATGCGGACAATGCAGCCACCGCAGACAATGAAGGTTCACTAGTTAGTGCAAACCAAAACCTAACCATATATGGCATGGTGGGTAGTGTGAATATTGGCGGAGGCCTAACTGCTGGTATAGTAACAAACGTAATTTCAGGTGATGTACTAGCAAATGTAGAAGACACTACTATTCTAGGTACTGACGTTAATAGCACCACTTTTGCAGTGGAGGCTGTGCGTAAAAACACCATAGACAGCTATTCCATTGGTGTATCCCTCGGTCTTGGCGGCCTTTCTGGCGGTGTTGCCACTAATGTGATGAGTGGCGAGGCTATTGCTGGTATTTCTGGCAACAGTGAGGCAAGCACACTAGCTAAGTTAAGTGTAAATGCCTATGAAATTATATCTTCATTAGCTGTTGGTGTTCAAGTTGCTTCAGGTTCCGTTGGTATATCAGTGGGCGTTGCTGTTAGCCACTCCGAAGGTGAAGTAAATGCATATATTCAAGGCACAGCTGCCAAAGACATATTACTTAACAATATCGGCACTGTAAGCGTAAACAGTTCATCTTATATTGACCTTGAAATTTATGGTATTGGTGCTTCCGCTGGTGCTATTGCCGGTGGAGCTGTCGTTTCTGATATACGAGTGTTTACCGATAGTTATGCCACGATGGAATATGTGGATGTTGTAAATGTAAATACAGTAAATGTGCTTGGCGAGGCTGATTGGCATGTATATTCCTTTAGTATTGCTAGTTCCATTGGTGCTGTTGCAGGCACAGGTGCATACTCTGGTGCTCGGATTGCGGGTAATGTTGATGCACATATTGCAGATGCAACCTTCACAAATGTTAAAGATATTGACGTTGAAGCTACAGCTTCACCAGTAATTAAAGCCTTTACCATTACTCCGTCCGTGAGCCTTATAGCTTCTGTGGGTGTGGCTATTTCTGATGCAATGCTTGAAACTGAACTTAAAGCCTATATTGAAGACACAGAAATAAAATACCTAGCTAGCAATACTGACTATACAAATGTTGATATTATTGCAGACCTTGTAACGCCCACAGGCAGTGGTGATTACACTCTTGAGAGTGAAGCCTATGCATTTGGTGTTAGTGCCATTGGCGGTGTTGGTGGTGCTAATGCTGACATTAGCAATGCGTCCAAGGTATATGCCTATGCCGACGCACTAAAAGCAAGAAACTTAGGATCTCTAAACGTACTTGCTGATAATGAAGTCAGCACTCGTGCTTATAACACAGCCTTGAGTGCCGCCCTTATAGCAGGACTTGGGGTAACAAAGTCCACCCTTGAATCTGATACAGAAACCTATGCCTTTGTAACTGGCGTTAGTGGCGAAACCACAAGCCTTACTGGTGCGTTAAGTGTTTTGGCTCTTTCCTCCATGACAACAGACCAGGTGGCCATTGCTGGTGCAGGTGCTTTGGGTCTTACTGTTTCCGCAGTAAAGGGCATACAAGACCTTGATGCCACAACCAAGAGTGCCATTGGTTACAATATTATTGATGCCAACCATGTGGGTAGTACCTTTAATGCTCTAAGTGTAGACTTAAAGAGCCATGCTTATTTTGACATAGAGTTACAAATAACCTCTGCTACTGGTTCGCTTGTTGGTGGTGCTGGTGGTACTGTTAATCTAAGGATGGAAAATGTTGAAACCACCGCTACCATAGGTAAGGGTGTGAAAATTAACTCCGATGGTATTAAGCTCATGAGCCTTAATGAGATTTACCGCTTAGGTAATCATAATGACTCTGATAACGTTGCCGTTGGTGCCATTGCTGTTGGTGCAGGTGGTGCTTTTACGGATATTAATGCCCATAGTGAAGTTATAATTGAAAGTGGTTCAAAGCTATACAGCACCAATGACATATTGGTTCAAGCCTTTAATCTTTATGATATTCGTGAGAGTATGTCCTTTAGTTCTGCATCCATTCTTGG
>CAYJNE010000008.1:0-1925 GCA_964371345.1 uncultured Desulfovibrionaceae bacterium
TAATATTTCAAGCTCTTTTACAATACCGTCAACGCTTAGGCCCACACGCTCTCTCAATTCTTGTTGTGTGCCATGTTCTATAAATGCATCTTCGATACCAAGTCTTTTTATTTTCTGCTTGGTTATGGCTTTTTTATCAATTAGAACTTCCATAACACTTGAGGAAAAGCCACCTGCAAGGCTGCCTTCTTCCACAATTAGTATATTATTATAACTCGTTACAAGCTCAAGAATTTGTTTTTCTGGTAGTGGTTTTAGCCAAATGGGGTCAAAAACTGCTACATTAGCTCCACGTTTTTCTTTAACTATATCAGCCGCCGATAGTGCAAAATGTACACAAGGGCCCACGCCAATAATTACAGTATTATCACCTTCTTGCAAAAGTTCACCTTCACCTTCGGGCAAAAGTGTATAAGTTGTTGGCATGGCAACACCAAAGCCAGCTCCACGGGGGTAGCGTAAAGCCGTTGGCTTATCACCCTTAATGGAAGTGTATAAGGAGTGACACAATAAAGCTTCATCTCGTGGGGCTAAAATACGAATATTAGGCACATGGCGCAAATAGGCTATGTCAAATACTCCGTGATGTGTGGCTCCGTCCTCACCCACTAAACCTGCCCTATCAAGGCAGAAAGTTACGGGAAGATTTTGCAAGCATACATCGTGTACCACTTGGTCGTAGGCTCGCTGTAAAAATGTGGAATATATGGCAACAACTGGTCTAAAACCCTCCACAGCAAGGCCGCCCGCAAAGGTGACGGCGTGTTGTTCGCAAATGCCCACATCCACAAAACGCTCGGGAAATAATTTGCCAAAGGTCTGCGTGCCTGTGCCTTGGGGCATGGCAGCGGTAATGGCTACAATACGCTTATCTTTTTCTGCCAAATGAATAAGACATCGCCCAAAAACATCTGTGAATGACATTTTACCATTTTGCTGAGGAAAATTGCCACTCTCTGCATCAAATGGCCCCACCCCGTGGAATTTTTCAGGGTCATTTTCTGCGGGGGCATAGCCTTTGCCCTTATTGGTAAGTACATGCAAAAGTACTGGCCCGTCTTCCACTGCGGCGGCCATTTCAAGGTGACGCTTTAAGGCCACCAAATCATGCCCGTCCACTGGGCCAATATAGTTAAATCTAAAAGCTTCAAAGAGCATACCAGGGGTGAAGAATGACTTAAAACTGACCTCGCCACGCATGGCATATGTGGCTAAATCTTCACCAATACGAGGAATAGAGCGCAAAAGTTTTAGTACGTCTTTTTTAGTCTGGCGCACCCAACGGCGGGATAATGTACGGCTTAAAAAACGAGATAGAGAGCCCACATTGGGCGAAATAGACATTTCATTATCATTCAAAACCACTATGAAATTATTGGCCCTATGGCCTGATAAATTAAGGCCTTCAAGGGCTTGCCCTGCAGTTAGGGAGCCGTCTCCAATAATGGAAATTATGCGGTGTTCCTCACTTGCTAAATCCCTAGCCTTAGCCATGCCAAGGGCCGCAGAAATGGAAGTGGATGAATGCCCCACCCCAAAGTGATCGTAAGGGCTTTCATCAAGTCTTGGAAAACCAGATATTCCGCCAAGCTTGCGTAATGTTGAAAATTTATCTGCACGGTCGGTTAAAATTTTCCAAGCATAGCTTTGATGCCCCACATCCCAAACAAACTTATCATTATCAATATCCAAACAATGCAATAGAGCTATGGTCAACTCCACAACACCCAAGGACGGAGCCAAGTGCCCGCCATTTTTGGAAACAACTTCAACAATGAGTTCTCTAACCTCAACGGCTAACTGCTCAAGTTCTGGAATGCTTAAATCACGCAAAGCCGCTGGGTTTTGCAATGAGTTTAGGATATTGGAAGTAGTGTTTTCTGGCATAAGTTCCTTCCTATCAGGACGTGCGTTCTACAACATAG
>CAYJNE010000008.1:2025-20694 GCA_964371345.1 uncultured Desulfovibrionaceae bacterium
ACATTCTCATATGACGCTTGGTCGCATGTCCTATGCGACACAAGCTATCGCAAGCGTCGCTTGCGCCGCAAGTGAATTGCGGCTTGCTTTGGCTTGCTCCCCTGCGGGGCTTGCCCATAAACATTCTCATATGACGCTTGGTCGCATGTCCTATGCGACACAAGCTATCGCAAGCGTCGCTTGCGCCGCAAGTGAATTGCGGCTTGCTTTGGCTTGCTCCCCTGCGGGGCTTGCCCATATCCTATGGGCAATTAAGATGTTCTTTCTACAACATAGCTGGCTAAAGCCCGCAAAAATTCAGCTTCTTCATTATCAATACCGTCAAGGCTATTTATGGCAAGGTTCTTTTGTTCCTCAGCCAGTTTTCTACTTTCATCAAGCCCCACAAGGGATGGATAGGTATTTTTCCCCTGCTCGGCGTCACTGCCTGAAGGCTTGCCAAGGGTTGCCGTGTCTGCGGTTATATCCAAAATGTCATCGGCAATTTGAAATGCTGTACCAAGGGCCGTACCATAAGCTTCCAAAGCTTTAAGCATAGGCGCATCGGCCCCTGCAAGCAAAGCCCCACATACGCAAGAGGCCTTAATTAAAGCCCCCGTTTTTTTACTATGCATTCTGCGTAACTGTTCTAAATTTATACCGTCTTTACCAGTATAATCCATGTCTAAAACTTGCCCGCCCACCATACCAGCAGAACCTGCGGCCTTAGCAATGTATGCCACGGCGGATAAGGTCGCTTTAGGCTCACATTTTACACCACTCATAAAGGCAAAAGCGTCTGTAAGTAAGGCATCACCCGCCAAAATTGCCATGGCTTCGCCAAATTTAATATGGCTTGAGGGCTTGCCCCGCCTTAAATCATCATCATCCATGGCTGGTAAATCGTCATGAATTAACGAGTAACTGTGTATCATCTCAATGGCGGCGGCAAATGGCATTACATCTTGCTCGTTAGCTTTGCAAAGACTAGCACAAGTTAGGCAAAGCACTGGGCGCACCCGCTTACCACCTGCAAGTAAGCTATACTCCATGGCCTCTCGCAAATTATCAGGAAGGTCGGTACTTTGCAAGCATGTACTAAGCCATGCTTCAACGGCTTGCCCACGAGCTTTTAGCCTTTCCTTCATGGCGGATGTGGAGAGAATATTAGGCATCATTACCCTCTTGCGTGCCCGTGAAGGGGTGGTCTGCATTTTCTGAAAATAATGTAATATCGTGGCGCGCTTTTTCAAGTTGCTTACGGCAAGTTTGCGAAAGCTGCATACCTTCTTTATATAGGCCAACACTTTGTTCTAGGGGTACATCACCCTTTTCAAGAGCCGTGATGATAACTTGTAAACGCTCTAATTTTTCTTCAAAAGTTTTGGGGGTTTTATCCTTCATACTTACTCACCATAATTTTTTTGAGATTTTTTATCTTGCACGTTAGCCACTAGCTCTCCGTCAATTAAAGACATATGCACACTTTGCCCCACCTGAACTTCGTTAATGGATGACACAACACGCCCCTTATCGGTGCGTAAAAGTGCGTAACCACGCTCAAGCGGAGCTAGAGGATTTGCAGCCAAAAGGCGTACAGAATAGCCTTCCAATGTGTTATGCAATCTTTCAGCATGGCGGCTTAACGCCAAGGGCAAAGCTGCGCTTAAATTATCTAATTTTGTTTGATTTTTTTCAAACAAACTCTGTGCGCAATGGGTTAACCTAGCCTGAAAATTACTCAAGCTTTCCTCTTGGCGTTGCCAAGTATTTAAGGGTGACAACCACTGCAAGGCCTGCTCACGCATATGCAAACTTTGCGCATAGTGCTGTATTTTTTGATTAATTGCATCATCCAAGGCCATTTCAAGGCCGTCAACATATTGCATAAGCTCTTCACGTTCAGGCCATAATAATTGTGCCGCATGGCTTGGCGTTGCGGCCCGCACATCGGCAGTCATATCCGCTAGGCTTACATCTGGCTCATGCCCAATGCCCGCCAAAATTGGTATGGGCGAATTAAAAATGGCTTCGGCAAGGCATTCTTCATTAAAGGCCCATAAATCCTCAAGGGAGCCACCCCCACGAATTAACACAATGACATCTGCCCAAGCTTGCTTTGCAATGCTTTGCAAAGTTTCAGCCATATTTTTGGCAGCACCCTCACCCTGCACCAAGGTGGGGTAAATGCGAATGTGAGAACCTATGCCCCGATTAGCCGCTATGCGTAAAAAATCATGAATGGCAGCACCGCTTTTAGCCGTAACCACAGCCACTTTACGGGGATTATACACGAGCTCACGCTTGCGCTCAGGGGCAAAATACCCCTTGGCCATGAGCTTGGTTTTTAGAGCCTCAAATGCCGCATAAAGTGCACCCCGCCCGTCATCTTGGATAAGGGCTACAGTTAGCTGATAGCTACCCCTTTGCGCATAAACTGAAAGGTTGCCAGCACACAAAATTTGTTGCCCATTGGCAATGGTTTCAGCCAGTGACGGCCTTGGCCCGTCCTCAAAAACTTCACCCGTAAGTGGGTCAAAGCCTTCCTTTTCACGCTGACTATTCTTAAACCACACACAATTAAGTAAGGCATCATTATCTTTCAAAGAAAAATAAATATGCCCAGAGCTTGGGCGTGAGAGATTACTCACCTCCCCTTTAACCCAAACAAAGGGAAATTGAGCATCAAAAACCCGTTTTATGCCCTCGGTTAGCTCCCTAACTGTGTAAATGGTGCTCAAGCTGTATGCCTTATGTTATTTTTTGTGGAGGAGGGAAAAACTTTTGCTAACGCCAAAAAGTTTTTCCCTCCTCCACACCCTCTCCCATTTCAATACGCGTTAGTTACAAGGGCCGAGGTTATGGTTTATAATTATAAATTAAACTTTTATGCCCCATGTTGCTAGAACGGCCTTCTGCCAATCCTTAAAGTTCTGCATGAAATTTTCAATGTTAATTTCCGTCTTTTCGCCAGTTTTGCGATTTTTCGCTTCCATTACTCCACGCTCAAAACTTTTACTACCCAAACATACCTGCATGGGAATACCTATTAAATCCGCATCTTTAAATTTTACACCTGGGCGTTCATCTCTATCATCCAACAAAACTTCTAAGCCCTCTGCTTCAAGTGCTACTTTAACTTCATCAAGTTTTGCGCTAATTTTTTCATTTTTTGGATCAAGGTTTACTAATAATACGTTGTATGGAGCCAAAGGTGGCGGAAATACTATGCCATATTCATCATGGTTTTGTTCAATGCAAGCAGCAACCACTCGTGAAACCCCAATACCATAACAACCCATAACCATTAGATTTTCCTTGCCGTCTTGGTCAAGGTAGGTGGCCTTCATGGATTCACTATACTTAGTGCCAAGCTTGAAAACATGGCCCACTTCAATGCCTTTTGGTAACTCAAGCCTACCCTGACACTTGGGACAAGGATCAGACTGAGTAACCATGCGTAAATCGGCATAGTTTATAACTTTGCAATCACGCTCAAGGTCCACATGGCAAATGTGCATATCTGTTTTATTGGCACCGCAAACCCAGTCCGTATCTGCTTGAAGCTCAAGGTCTGCATAAATTTTCACATGACCTTTAAGACCAACTGGCCCTGCAAAACCCACTGCAGCAGAAGACCAAGCCTCCACTTCTTCTGGTGTGGCAAGCTCAACCACAGTGGCATCAAGCATATTTTTTAGCTTAATATCATTGACATTGCGGTCACCACGCACAAGCACAGCTACGGCTTGCCCGTCCACATTAAAGAGTAAAGTCTTAATGAGCTTTACGGGGGCAATCTTCATAAATGCGCAAACTTCTTCCACGGTGTGGGCTTTAGGAGTTGACACTTCCTCCACAGGTGGGCAAGTTTTATTATGCTTTTGGCCCTTAAATATCACCGCCGCACGCTCCACATTGGAGGCATAATCACAAGCTACACAAGAGGCAATGGTATCTTCACCCGTATCGGCAAGTACCATAAATTCATGTGAAAAACTACCGCCAATGGAGCCAGTGTCTGCCTCCACAGCCCTAAATTTTAAGGCCATGCGTGCAAAGGTTTTATTGTAGGCGTCATACATTTTTTTATAGCTAATGTCTGCCCCAGCATCATCTGCATCAAAGGAATAAGCGTCCTTCATGACAAATTCACGCCCACGCAAAAGCCCAAAGCGAGGGCGAATTTCATCCCTAAACTTAGTTTGAATTTGATATAAATTGATAGGAAGTTGCCTATAAGAGCGTACTTCACCCCGCACAAGGTCAGTTATAACTTCCTCATGGGTGGGCCCAATACAGTAATCTCGCCCATGCCTATCTTGAAAGCGCAAAAGTTCCTTGCCATAAAACTCCCAGCGGCCCGTCTCTTGCCACAAATCAGCCGGACATGCGGCAGGAAGTAATAATTCTTGCGCACCTGCGGCGTTCATTTCTTCCCTAACAATTTGCTTGGCCTTTTCTATAACACGCAAGCCAAGCGGCATATAAATATAAATGCCTGATGTCACCTTACGCACCATGCCAGCACGCACAAGTAGTTGGTGGCTGATTACCTCAGCATCGGCAGGGGCCTCTTTTAATGTGGGAATGTAACTTAAGCTCCAACGCATAATTAATCCTTTTATTGTTTACTTTTTATAATTTTATCAAGCTCTTCCATAAAGGCCGCAAGCAAATTTTCCTGCCCTCGTACGGTGCGAATAATTTGCCCTTTGCAAAAAATACTGCCCTTATCACGCCCACCTGCAAGGCCAATATCAGCCTCACGAGCCTCGCCTGGGCCATTGACCACACAACCCATAACTGCAACCTTTAGCGGTACAGTTTCACGGCTCAAGCGTTTTTCAACCTCACTTGCAAGGCCGATTAAGTCAATCTCCGTGCGTCCGCAAGTGGGGCAAGATATAATCTCTGGCCCACGGTGGCGTATATTAAGGGCTCGCAAAATTTCATAGGCCGCAATAATTTCCTGCACAGGGTCAGCAGTGAGGGATACCCTTAAAGTATCGCCAATGCCTTCCCAAAGCAAAATACCAAGCCCAACCGCAGACTTAACCCCACCTCGCAAAAGCCCTCCAGCTTCGGTAATGCCAATATGCAAGGGGTAATCGCATTTTTTTGCAAGCAATTTATAAGCGGCAATGGTTTCAAGCACATTGGAAGATTTTAGAGAAATCTTGGTATTGTAAAATCCACGTTTTTCTAAAATATCCACATGCCCAAGCGCACTTTCCACCATGGCTTCTGGCGTTGGGCCGCCGTATTTTTTAAGTAAATGCTTCTCTAAGGAACCACCATTAACCCCAATACGAATTACGGCATTGTGGGCCTTAGCACAATCAACCACAGCGTCAACGTGTTCTTTTGCTCCGATATTTCCAGGGTTTATGCGTAAACCCTGTACGCCAGCTTCAAGGGCGGCTATGGCTAAACCATGCTCAAAATGTATATCTGCAATTAAGGGAATATTTACTGCATCCCTAATAGCTTTTAAGGATTTTGCGGCCTCCATATCAAGTACAGCAAGGCGTACAGCCTCGCAACCAACGTCCACAAGCTCTGTAATTTGAGCAAGGGTTTTTTGCACGTCCCTTGTGTCTGTATTGGTCATACTTTGCACACGTACGGGTGCATCGCCACCAATACTTAAGGGGCCTAAATTTATGCTTTTACTATGTCTTCTTATTATCATAATTTTACCGCAATTTCACAAGCAGTTATATAGCTTATTTTCCTTTGACTGCCAAGTGTAGCTTATGTTGATAATACCCCACATTCATATGATTGCGATTTACAGAATGTTTTTCCTCTTTATGTAGTTTTTAAAGACATGGACTCCATCCCATGTCACCGCTTTGCGGTTCCTCTGGACAGGCTGCCGAATATCCCTACAGCTCATACTTCGCTTAGGGCTATACGGCTCTGAGTGACGTTGATTGGAGAAGCGTTTGAAAATAAAACTCTGCTCCTAGCAGCATAACTTCCAGTCAACGTCATCGCGAGGGAAAACTCTTCGAAAGCCACATTAAAATATAGACACATCAACATAAACATATTATTTTCTACCAACAAATCCAAATACTATAAGAAAGAAAATAACATGACACAAAGATTTTTAACCCCACCCCGCTCTCACATAAGCCTTGATATGCGCCATACGCATAATGGCCATAAGGGTGGAGTTTTTTGGTTTACTGGCCTTTCAGGTGCGGGCAAATCCACCATAGCCCATGAAGTGGAAAAAAAATTATTTAATCAAAACATGCTTATCAACGTTCTTGACGGGGATATTATTCGCAGTGGACTTTGCTCTGACCTATCGTTTAGCCCTGAGGGGCGTGCGGAAAATATCCGCCGCATTGCAGAAATTGGGCGCATATTATCCTCCCAAGGCTTTATTTGCCTTTGTGCATTCATCTCCCCACTTAAAATACATAGAGATATTGCCCGCAACGTTTTGCAAGATTTATATCATGAAATATACATCTCTTGCCCCGTGGAGGAATGTGAACGCCGTGACGTAAAAGGCTATTACAAAATGGCCCGTGAAGGTAAAATAAAAAATTACACTGGCATTTCCGCACCTTACGACACACCAACCAATCCTGACTTAATTGTTAAAACGTTTAATCAAGATCTTGAAATAAGTGTGGCTCAAGTGGAAAACTTTATTAAGGCTAAAATCACACTTTAAATCAAGTCTTTAAAATAACAGTATAAAAAAAATTAAATTTTTTTTATTTTTTTCTTGACAAAGCAACTAACAGCATTATATTTAGGTCGTGCCGAGAGTACATCTTGGCCTTGGGCCTCTGGCCCCCTAAGCAACATTGAGTATACCTCTTATCCTGTCTTGGTATACTTGGGGAGCGTCTCCCCGTCCCGATCTGTCTATGGGACCTCATAATTTTCCTTGTTTATGCATTTTATGCAGTATTTAGGTACGTTTTTACGCACGTTTTTTGTCGTGCAATTTAAGGAGAATATCCATGGCTGATATCATTTTACAAAGACCAGAAGCTGGACAAGTTACTACCATTACACCACAAACTGGCGACCGCATTAACCTTGAGTTTTCTGCTGATGAAGCACTACTTGCCCGTGATGGCGACAACTTAATCTTTAGCTTTGAAGACGGTTCAAGCATTGAGCTTACCAACTTCTACACCGCTTACAGCTCAGAAAATATGCCTGAGTTTGTAATTGAAGGTGCTATCATTCCTGGTGAGGCTTTCTTTGCAGCCCTTGGTGAAGAGCTAATGCCTGCCGCTGGTAACACCAGTGCCCCTAGCGGTAGTGGTAGCGGTGTTGGTACTGAGAGTGGCACACTTCATGGTGGTGTTGAATCTCTTGGCGGTACAGACCAAGGTGGCGAAGAAGATGCCCCTGGTGAAACCGTCTACTTTAGCACTGCTCCCAATGAGCCTGTTACTGATACCAATGATAATAACAACACAGAGCAAGATGCTCCAGACCCTATTATTCCTAGCACTCCTGACGTTGAAGAAACTCCACGTGAGGTTGTGGGCACTGTTACCATTCGTGAAAAGAATTTAGAAGACGGCACTGACCCTAATGCTAGCTTAGTAACCAAGGAATGGACACCACCTGCTGGTTATACCATTGATGAAAGCTTTGTTGACGGTGTTTATGAAGGTGAATACGGCGAAACTTACCAAGTAAGCCTTGTGGACGGTAAGTTGCAATTTACCCTACTTACCCCTGCTGACAACCCCACCACTGGTGAAACATCTGAGGCTGACCATTGGGTAAGTAGCAATCAAGTTAACATTACCCTTGTTGACCAAGACGGTGAAAGCAAAGACGTTAGCGTATCCCTTAACGTGCAAGATGACGGTCCAGCCGTTGCTGACTTTGTTGTGGGTACTCCTGGTAATTATTCAGCAGCCTTAACCCCTGACGCTGACGGCGTAGTTGACCTATCAGCTGTTTATGACTTTGGTGCAGACGGTTCTGGCATTTACAAAATTATGGGTGCTTATACCAACCATAAGGTAGATGAGTTTGGTAATGTTGAATATAAAACTGCTTGGGGTGTTATTAGCCTTAACGAAAGCACTGGCGAAATGACCTATGTGGTGAATGATGACTACACTGGCCCCACCCCCACAGTAAAAATCTACGCCACTGATAGCGATGGTGATATTGGCTATCATGTAAATGTAACCTTGCCAATTATCAGCGATAATTTACCAGCTGACGCAGGTTCAACCTTGACTGGCAACTTGTTTAATAATGACACTTTCCTCCCCGCAGGTGTAGAACTTACTGAAATAACTCCACCTTCTGACGATTGGGAAGGCGTGCTTAACGATGACGGTAGCGTCACCCTTAATTATAACGAAGGCGAAATCATTCTTACCATTCAACCTGACGGTACATATGAGTTAGAAACTGACATCTCTCACGTAAACACTGAGACCTTCACCTTCAATTATCAATTTACTGCAAGTGGGCAAGAATACAGTGCCTCGCTAACCGTAGGCAATGCCAGCACAGACAACCTCCATGTGGGACTACTCCAAGGTGATAGTGCTGTGGTAACAGATGTTAACACTGGTAGCGAATACACACAAAACTTTGGTGACTACTCAAGCGATTCCGACTCTGGCAACCACCATGTAAATGGTATTATGCTTGGGCAAGGTAGCGACACCATTACCGTGGACTCCGCCATAGGTTCACAAGGAAACTTAAACTATGCTGATGCCAAGGGTGAGGACACCTTCATCTATGGTGACGCCCTAGACAATACCGATCAAAACCAAGTTGGTGATGATGTTATTAATATCGGCACCCTTGACGGCACTAAGGTTCGCGCTGACGGTAACTTGTATGACGGTGTAGAAGGCGGTAATGATACAGTTAATGTTGAAAATATGGAACATGGCTCCATAATTGCTGACGGTTGGCACTTAAATGCTGGCTCCAAGGGCGGCGATGATGAAGTCAACGTTGGCACCATGCAAAGTGGCGAAATATACGGTG
The DNA here is from genome assembly GCA_964371345.1 of uncultured Desulfovibrionaceae bacterium. Taxonomy (GTDB): domain Bacteria; phylum Desulfobacterota; class Desulfovibrionia; order Desulfovibrionales; family Desulfovibrionaceae; genus CAYJAD01. Next base: position 11,017 of record CAYJNE010000008.1, read on the forward strand.
ATGGCAAGTCCATACATAGCACTGCTGAAGGCGGAGATGACCAAATTAACGTTGATGTTATCGACACCACAGCCGCTGGTACTCAATCCGTTATCATTGACGCAGGCTCTGGTAACGACACCGTAACCGTTGGTGATATTAACCAAGGTAGCGGCGACAGCATTAAGATTGACGGCGGCCTTGGTGATGCAGATATGTTCAACTATGACAGCGCTGAAGACAACACCGTAGCCTTTAAGGGTGACAACATCTTTATTGCTGGCAATAATGCACAAATCACTAACTTTGAAGGCGTTGGCACTGGCGGTGGTGATGACCTAATTAAGGTTTATGAAGAGTCCAATGTAGACTTTAATGACATCGTTGTGGACGCTGGTGAAGGCATGGACGTACTCCTTGCTGGCACCGACAAGCTAACTGAAATCACCGACATGATTGACAGTGGCAATCTTAGCAACACCGAAATGGTTGTGCTTAGCGATAGCCTAAATGATTCCAGCACCACAAGCACCAATGATTTATTCAACAAGCTTGAAGATGACGGCGTAACCCAAGATGCCAATGGTCAATTTAACTTTGATGACTCTTGGAGCAAGTCCGAAAACGCTCCTTCTGGGTACGATATGTACACCAGTACGGACAATTCTGGCAATGATATGACTATCTTGGTGGCTCAAACTCAGCTATCAAATACACCTTCATAACTCATTGTTACATAACACAAACCAAACCCTTGGCGTAATTTGCGCCAAGGGTTTTTTCTTATTCAAGACAAATATTGCCAAAATCCTTAAAAAAAATTAACATACAAGACATTGAACAACCTTAACATACAATAAAAATTAGGTACAATATGAACCATGAAATAAGCATTGGTATTGTTGGTGGAAGTGGTCTATACAATATAGAAAGTATTAAAAATAAACAAGAAATCACAGTGGACACTCCCTATGGTGCGCCCTCTGATGCCTTTATGGTGGGCGATCTTGACGGGGTAAAAGTTGCCTTTTTAGCAAGGCATGGCAGAAACCATAGCTTTTTACCCACAGAAGTACCATACAGAGCCAATATTTATGCATTCAAAAAGCTTGGGGTGCGTTATTTATTATCTGTATCTGCTGTGGGTTCCTTAAAAGAACATATGCCCCCACGTGATATTGTTATTGTTAATCAATACATCGATTATACCAAGCACAGGGTTTCCACCTTCTTTGGTGAAGGATTGGTGGCCCATGTGAGTATGGCCAAGCCCACTTGTGAAAATTTAGGGGCTATTTTGTACGAGTCCGCGAAGTCAGTACTAAAAGGCACACAGCACAAAGCTCACCAAGGCGGTGCATATATTTGCATAGAAGGCCCGCAATTTTCATCCCTTGCTGAGTCCTTACAATACCGTGACATGGGTCTTGACGTCATTGGCATGACCAATATGCCAGAGGCAAAGCTTGCCCGTGAAGCTCAAATAGCCTATGCCCCTCTTGCCATGGTCACAGATTTTGACTGCTGGCACGAAACTGATGAAGAAGTCACCGTAGCCATGCTCATTGAAAACTTAAAGGCTGGTGCAGAAAATGCCCAAAAAATTATTATGCATAGCATTGCGCAAATTGCCGCTCAAAAGCCAACCTCCATTGCGCATGATTGCCTAGATTCGGCTGTATTCACACCTTATGAAGCCCTAACAAAAGAAAAGCAAGAACTACTTAACTTCTTAAAAAAATAGATAGAATAATTATACACTTATTTACAAAATAGACCGCATTACATAGCTGCCTTAAACAATATAAGATGAATTAAATACCGTTGGAGAATATATGACCTTAAGATACATAGAAGTATTCCTAGCCTTGGCCCGCACGCCCAATATGCGTGATGTTGCGCATAAAATGTTTGTCTCTCAAGCGGCAATCTCCAGTGCATTGCGGGAGTTTGAATCTGAAATAGGCGTGGAAGTTTTTGACCGTGTGGGGCGTGGTATTCGCCTAAATGAAAAAGGACGCTTGCTTGAAAAACGCCTTGCCCCGCTCTATCACCAATTAGACAATGTGCTGGCCCTGCTCTCCAGCGATGAATTGTTTGGAAAGCTATTCATGGGGGCTTCGGTAACTCTTGCCAATTGGGTTATTCCGCAAATTTTATACGACATGAAATCCCGCTACCCCAATGTGGAGTTAGACTGCCTTTCAGCAAATACTGGCGAAATAGTACAACAAGTGGAAAGTGGGCAACTAGACATCGGCTTTGTGGAAGGCGATGTGGACGCAGTTGACCTTAAAATAACTCCCATTGGCAGTGAGGAGCTGGTTGTAATTACCACAGACAAAAAGCTAGCCAGCAAGCCACGTAAAATCGAAGAGTTAATGGAATATTTTTGGCTACTACGTGAAGCTGGTTCTGGCACAAGGGAAACTTTTTTACGCCACATAACCCCCCTTGGCTTGCGCCCTGGACAATTATTAGAACTTCCCCACACAGACGCCATTAAGCATTTATTGCATAATCCAAGAACACTTTCCTGCCTCTCACCATTAATAGTTGAGCATGAAATAAATGAAGGTACACTGTCTGTGGTGCCCATTTCCAATATGCGCTTTGACCGTATGTTTTATTGCATTGAACGCAAAGAAAGTGGCTCAACTCCACTGCGCCAAGCTCTATTTACGGAGCTAAAATCCCGCTTACTTTAGCTTCGCATAACACACTTTAACCATAGTATTTTGCTATGAAAGCCCCTTAGCAAACGGCTTTACAAAGAGCCAAATTTAATGCTAAATCACACATAGATATTATCATACTTGACACTTTAACAGCGGTCTGATTTTATTATTTATATAACTATGTTATTTTGTTAAGCTAACACTATAAAAAATATTATAAAATTATGTCAAACGCTCCTCATACTATATTTGACAAACAAACTAGCGAAAAGCGTATAGAGCTGACCTTTAGGACATTCAGCTTACTCATTTTTAGTGTTTTTGGCGTCATTCTCTTATGGCTTACCTTTGGTGTAATCCGCTCCACTACCCTTGATGTATCACGCGACTATGCAGAGCTCTACTCCATAAAAACCACTGGTGCCATAAACGCATATCTGAATAGAGAAATTACCCTCATAGCAAAAGCCGCAAGTTCCAAAGCCATTGTTGACTGGTTTGAAGATGAACAAAACATCACCAAAAAAGACTTGGCCTATATGGAAATGAAAAGCTTTATGCAGGCTCTTAGCAGCCACATGCTATATTTTGGCATAGAGCAATCTGGTCACGAATTTAGCGTTGATGTTGATACCCCTAGAAAAAATTTTACACACAGTGCCATTCTTGATGAAAATGGTGTTGATGACGGCTGGTTTTTTGAAAGTGCAGCCTCACCCCACGATTATGTATTAAATGTAGACATAGATAAAATAGAACAACGTGCATTGGTGTGGGTTAATCATAAAGTTTTATCCAGCGATAACAAAGTCATAGGCATCATAGCCACTGGCTTTTCCTTTACAGAGATATTAGAACACGCCTTTAATGAATACGAAAAGTCAAATATTCGTGGCCTTATTATAGATGGTAATGGTTTTATACAAATGGATAGTGTGCACGAATCTGAAAAACTCTTTGATAATAGTACCTTAAAAATGCAAACCCTTTTTCCTTGGCCTGAGTTTACATCGTACTTAACAAAGCATCTTAGCTCCATTGATAAATACTTCAGCATAACAGACAAGCCTGTAATTATAGAATTACCCCAAAATAGCGACTATAGTTTTGCCTCCATAACACCCATTGCCAGCACCGACTGGTCTGTAGTGACATTTTTTAATGCCGACTCTTTATTTACCTTTGGCAATATGCAAGCATTAATTTGGAGCATAATTGTCATGCTTGTATTGTATATTATTGCCATGACTTATATGAGCAAGCAGCTCATCTTCACTCCACTGTCACTCATGATGCAAAGCCTTAACCAAACAAGCGCACGAGGTGGCGGAGCCATTTATGGTGCCGAACGGGATGATGAATTTGGAAAACTATCCAGAACCATTAGCGAATTACGTGACAAGCTAGATGCATATAATAATGAACTCACTGAGGCCATTGCCAAGGCCAATGCCGCCAGCGACGCTAAATCCGCCTTTCTAGCCAATATGAGCCACGAAATGCGCACTCCCATGAATGCCATTATTGGTATGTCAAAAATAGCTAAGGATAGCGATTCACAAGATAAAATTAAAAATTGTATTACAAAAATAGAAACAGCATCTGCGCATTTGCTTGGGGTTATCAACGATGTTTTGGATATGTCAAAAATTGAAGCTGGTAAAATTGACATTCACCTAGATACATTTGACTTTACAGGACTTTTGCAAAGAATTGAAAGCGTTATTGTATTTAAAATGCAAGAAAAAGGTCAATTATTTGAAGCTAATATTGACCATGACATTCCAAAATATATTATTTCTGACGAGCAACGCCTAGCCCAAGTAATTACGAACATTCTATCCAATGCAGAAAAGTTCACCCCTGCTGACGGGCATATATTCTTTGGTGTGCAAGTTCTTGAAAAAAACGAAAAACATTGCATACTTGAATTTACTATCCGAGACACAGGCATTGGAGTAAGTGCAGAGCAACAAGAACTATTATTCAGGCCTTTCCAACAGGCAGACACTCAAATTTCAAAAAAGTTTGGCGGCACAGGACTTGGCCTAGCCATTTGTAAACAAATTATTGAGCTTATGGGTGGCAATATATACCTTAACTCTGAAATAAACAAAGGCACAACCATTACCTTTACCATAGAATGCACACTACCAGAAGAAAGCCACGCATCCACCGTTGCTGACAATGTCATGGGTGGCCCTTCAGACTCCTTTGACTTTTCAAGCAAAAGAATTTTATTGGTTGAAGACATTGAAATTAACCGTGAAATCATCATAGCCATTCTTGAAGATACAAAAATGACTATTGATGTTGCAGAAAATGGAATTGAGGCCCTAAAAATTATCACAGCAAATCCTGATAGCTATGATTTAATTTTTATGGACATTCAAATGCCTGAAATGGATGGTTATGTTGCCACAACACAAATAAGAGCCCTAGACATCCCCAAGGCAAAAACAATCCCTATTATTGCCATGACTGCCAACGCATTCAAAGAAGATGTGGAAAAATGCCTAAATGTAGGCATGAATGACCACCTAGGCAAACCCATAGACTTTGATGACTTGCTTGCTAAATTGCGTAAATATTTGTAATAGTTTTTATCAAAACAACAAGCAAAAATACTTGCCAAAACTTCCTTTGCCGATTATTACATGCATCTCAGTTCAAAACCTCTGCCTCATTGCAGAGGTTTCAATTTGTTTGTCATAATAATCGGAGCTTACTATGTCTTTAAGTATTGGTATCGTTGGCCTACCCAATGTAGGAAAATCCACACTTTTCAACGCCCTAACCAAGGCCCAACACGCCCAAGCCGCCAACTATCCTTTTTGCACTATCGAGCCCAATAAGGCCACAGTTGCTGTGCCCGATGCCCGCCTAAAGGTATTAACCGACCTTGCAAAACCGCAAAAGACCCTCAATGCAAGTGTTGATTTTATTGACATTGCTGGCCTTGTGCGTGGTGCAAGCACTGGCGAAGGCCTTGGCAATAAATTTCTTGCTACCATTCGTGAATGCGCAGCCATTGTGCATGTGGTACGTTGCTTTGAAGATGAAAATATCACTCATGTGGACGGCAATGTTGGCCCCATTAGAGACATAGAAACCATTGAGACTGAGCTTTTACTCTCAGACATACAATCCGCTGAACGCCGTGTGGAGCGTTTGCGCAAGCAACGTGGGGATAAAACCATACAAGCACTTGCCAACCAAGTGGACGCCCTACTCAAGCATTTAAATGCTGGCAATCCAGCCAGCACCTTTAATAGGCCCGAAGGCGATGCCTTTGCCACACAATGGCGTGAAATGGGCTTAATTACCGCAAAAAAAGTTATTTATTGCGCCAATGTGGATGAAAATACCATTACAAGCGGCAACGAGCATGTATCAAGCGTACAAGCCTTAGCAAAAGAGCGTGGTGCAGGTTTTACCACCATTTGCGCAAAGCTTGAAGAAGAATTGCAAGGCCTACCCGATGAGGAGCAAGCCGATATGTTGCAATCCTTTGACATTGCAGAAAGCGGCCTTGAGAGCATTATTCGCACAGGCTATGCCACCTTGGGGCTTTGCAGCTACTTCACCGTGGGTGAAAAGGAAGTTCGGGCGTGGACAATTAAGGTAGGCGACAAAGCCCCCCAAGCAGCTGGCGTTATCCATACAGACTTTGAGCGTGGCTTTATTAGAGCTGAGGTTATCTCCTTCGCCGATTTTGTGGAGCATAAAAGCGAGGCCGCATGTAGAGCCGTTGGTGTGCTACGCACTGAGGGCAAGGAATACATTGTAAAAGACGGGGATGTGGTACATTTCTTGTTTAATGTTTAAGATAAAATAAAAGCATAACAAAAGGCCTTCCACAAAAACTGCGGAAGGCCTTTTTTATTAATAAATTATAAGCGTTACTGGGCAAGGCTCATGGTAAGTTTTTCCACAGCTTGGTCAATGGTAAAACTTGCGGCTTTTTGACTTGGCGGAAATTCTTTATAAGTTGCAAGGTGCTTTCCCACAATCTCTTGGGCAATGGAAAACACAAAAGCATGGTCAAGAAGCCAAGCATAATAGCTATTTGAAGTTATATCCGCCCTTTCAAATGGATCTAGGCGCAAATTGTATAGCTTGGGAATACGCAAGGCTACAAATGGTTCCATCCACACTTGCAATGTTCCTTGTGCTCTTTGCTCCATAAATACAAATTTGAAATTATCCATGCGCAAGGCTAAGAGGTCGCCGTCATCAGAAAAATAAAAGATTTCACGACGAGGGTTTTTTTGCTCCTTAGCTGATAAATATGGTAAAAGATTATACCCGTCTAAATGTACTTTATAATCTTTTTTGCCAATTTTATAACCTTTTAACAGCTTTTCCTTAATATCAGCCTCGCCTGCCGCCGCCACCAAGGTGGGAAACCAATCAAGAGCAGACACAATGCTATTATCAACACTTCCTGCGGGTATATGCCCAGGCCAGCGAATCATAGCAGGAACCCTAAAGGCCCCTTCCCAATTGGTATTCTTCTCACCACGGAAAAAGGTCATACCAGCATCGGGCCAAGAATTCATGTGCGGGCCATTGTCGGTGGTGTAAATAACAATGGTATTTTCATCAAGGCCAGCTTTATTTAGGGCCGTAAGCACAGAACCCACATTTTTGTCATGGTCAATCATGGCATCGGCATATGGCCCCATAAACTGACCACTTTGCCCCACACTTTCAGGTTTAACGTGGGTTTTAAGATGCATATGTGTGTAATTTAACCACATAAAAAATGGCTTTTTGGCATTTTTGCGTTTAGCTATATAATCAACGGCCCTCTTGGTCACGTCATCGTCAATGGTTTCCATGCGCTTGCTGGTTAGGGAACCAGTATCTTCAATTCTACCGTCAGCAAAGGCATGTATTACCCCACGTGGGCCATATTTTTTCTTAAATTCGGGGCTCTTGGGATAATCAGGATGCTCTGGTTCTTCCTCAGCATTTAAGTGATACAAATTACCATAAAATTCATCAAAGCCATGTTTGGTAGGCAAAAATTCATCACGGTCACCCAGATGATTTTTACCAAGCTGAATGGTTTCATAGCCTTTTGATTTAAGCACTTCGGCAATGGTTACATCCTTATCCTGTATACCAACCTTAGCCCCTGGCATCCCCACCTTACTAAGACCTGTGCGAAATGGCACTTGACCAGTAATAAAAGCAGAACGCCCAGCGGTGGAGCTTTGCTCAGCATAATAATCGGTAAACATCATGCCCTGCTTGGCAATGCTGTCAATATTTGGGGTTTTGTAACCCATAAGACCGTGAGAATATGCAGAAACATTAGCAATGCCAATATCATCACCAAAAATTACTAAAATATTGGGTTGCTTTTTTTCAGCGGCAATGGCCGTGCTACTAAGAGCCGCAGTCCCAAGCATGGTGGCGCAAAGAGGAATGGTCACCGTGGCAATTTTTTGAAAATGAGTTTTATACAATTTTTGGAACATAAAACCTCCGCAAATTAAAAATTATGCAAAATGCTAAACAATTAATACGCTATCCCCATATAGCTCATTGTTGCAAGCACAAATTTGCAATGTGTTTGATTTGTGGCTTGGCGTGAGCATAAAACTGCTTAAAACCAAGACATAAATAATTTATGGGGTGTGTACTCTCAGCTGTTTTTACAAAGCGATGCCGTGGGCACTGCCCCCAACACCACGTACCATGTGCACAATGCAAACATTCATAAGCAAGCTCCTGTTGCTTCTTGAATGCAAAATCCTGCTGACGGGCCGAAAATACTAAATTGCGCAAAGTGTTATCATTAACATTACCCAAACAATATTCGTCATTTACATAATGATCACAACTATATACAGAGCCATCATGCTCAATGGCAACACCTTTACCACAAATTTCACCCGTGGTGCAAATTTGAGCTGGCAGGCCCATGGCTTGGGCAACGGCCGTTTCAAACCAATTTACAAGCACCCTTCCCAAATCATTTTGCACCCATTCATCAAAAATTACACAAAGAAAATTACCCCAATCTTCTGGAATAACAGACCATTTAGTCACAAAATTTTGCGCACTTGCGGAACTTATATACTGCTCCATTTGAGGTAGGCTGTTATGCTCCCAACACTTAGGGGCACAATTGGCAAAAACCACAGGCTCAACACAAGGGTTAAATTGTACATAATTTGAACCAAGGGTTTTGGTCAAAAATCTATAAACATCCAAGGGGTTTTTGGCATTATCACGGTTGACTGTAGTTAGGGTTGTAAAGGGCACATCCAAAGCTTGTAAGCATTCAACACCGCGCATTACTTGCTTAAAACTACCCTTGCCGCCCTTATCTATGCGATGTTTGTTATGCAATTCTTCAGGCCCGTCTATGGATAATCCAACCAAAAAATCATGCTTTTTTAGAAACTTAGCCCAATTATTATCCAACAAAGTGCCGTTAGTTTGTAAGGTATTGGCAATATTTTTTTGGGTGGGATTATGCTTTTCTTGCAGGCGAATAACTTTTTCAAAAAATGGAACCCCAAGCAAGGTTGGCTCCCCTCCTTGCCATGAAAACACCACTTCCTTATGCTCATTGGCGGCAATGTATTGCTTAATGACTGCCTCAAGGGTTACATCATCCATAACCCGTGAGGATGAAGACGCCTTAAACAAATGCTCTTTATGCAAATAATAACAATAGGTACAATCAAGATTACAAGCAGGGCCAATGGGCTTTAACATCACATGAAAGCGATGCGTCTGCCTATCGTCATCTATATATATTTGAGGTGCTTTGTTTTTAGACATAAATCGCCTTTTCAACGCTTTACACATTTATTGCGCACTTGACGGCAAACCCCCATCAGCGCATCGTACTCATGCCTGCGAATGCTCACCCGCCCTAAAAATCTACGCAAGGGCATCAAAAAATAGTCAGGGTTATCACCATGCAAGTAGTCAATTTGTAAGAGCATTTCTTTAAGATGCTCATAGAGGCGGGCTTGATCTTTAGCTGAGATACGAA
>CAYJNE010000009.1:0-15864 GCA_964371345.1 uncultured Desulfovibrionaceae bacterium
GGTGCGAAAAAATTTCATAAAGCCTCCTAAAATGCTTTTTGATTTTAAGATTAAAATTTCACAATCTGGCAAAATAATATACCAACCCAGTGTTGAAAATTGCACACTAAATGCCCTCACACTATATGGCAAAATCTTGCCTTTTGCAAGGCAATATATAGCTTTTTAATGGTGATGTATAGTTGACGTTTTTTGTTAAAAATATAATACTTAGGCCATGTATAATCTACCATTTTATAAGCTAAGCCCAAGCGGCAATATGACGCTGCTTTTTGAAGGCTTGCATCATACTAAAGATGAACAAAGCCTTTTTGCCACAAAGGGTCTTGCTAACCTTGGGGGAGAACAGGCTGGTTTTATTGATATAAATAACGGAATTTTGCAAATGGCAGGGGGTGAGTTTTGTATTAATGCCACTCGTTCTCTAGGCTTGCTCATGGCCCTTGACGCTCAAGGAGATGCAGAAGTAGATAGTCTGTATTTTGAGGGTGTTATAAAAACTTCAGGCTTTACTGATCCTTTAGCAGTAGCGGTTAAACAAGAAGGCGAAAATATAAATGTTACCCTAAGTGTGCCTTTGATAAGCTTACCCCCCATAGAAGAACTTGATTTAGGCATTTATCTTGTACGCTTAGCTGGTATAAGTCATGTGCTTATTCATGAAAAGTATAATGATTTTTGTGAACAAAATTGGGCTCAGAGTTCTGCCCATATTCGCCAAAAATATAAGCTTGAAGATGAAGGTGCAGTGGGTTGCATGTGGTGGCGGGAATTACAAGCCCAAGAAGACGGTAAAAAAACAATAAAACATATTTATATGCACCCCATTGTATGGGTGAAGAACCCTCATGCTTTGCACTATGAAAATGCTTGTGGTTCTGGCTCCTTAGCACTTGCCATTTGGCATTATGTACATGCAGGACATGGGGCTTTTGTAATACATCAACCTGGTGGGCATTTGACGCTTGATTTACAACAAGATATACAAGGACTTAAGGGTGTTGTTGGTGGCCCTGTGTATATGGTGGCAAAAGGTACGGCTTATTTTTCCTCGCAGTAAGATTTGAATTAGCAATGAGGTTCATATGTGGTGGTCAAAACTCTACTTTGATAAGCAAGACTATGAGTTGCTAAACCTTGTAAATGCTATTGTTGCAAGGCATGATACATCGGAGGCTGGGCAAAGCCTTTTTGATGCCAACCTTCATCCTCACGGTATAAAAACCTTAGCTCTTTCCCATGAAATGCGAATTGCCCACGCTGTGGCTCAACTTATAGATAGCCTTGAAGTGGGAGATAGCCCCAATAGATTGCACGCCTTGCGCGCTTTGTATGATGAAGTGCTAAATAGTGCAAAAACCAGCTTTAGGCGCAATACGGCTCGAGTTCTCATTGAAATAATGAAAGATTTACTGCGTTCGCATGGTGATATGCAGCGGCAGATTTATTTGGCTAGTGATTTTAGGCGTGCCGCCCGTGGCAACCCGCATGTGGTGAGAGAATTGCTCGCGCACTATGGGCTTGTGGAAATGCCTGAAGACTGGAGCCAACTTGCTTTTGACCACCACGTACACGATGCCAACACCAAGGGGCGTAAAAATCCAACCCATTTAATCATGGATGCATGGCTTAAGGGTATACGCTATCTAACTATTATATATTATAATTATATTGAGGAAGATGCCGCCCGTGAGGTTTTACAGGCCGCAGCCATTGTAGGCATTCATGTGCGTATTGGTTTTGAGTTTACAACCCCATTTAGGGGTAAGTATGTACACTTTATTTGGAGCCCTCGCATTGCAGATAATATAGAAGATTTTTTGAATTTCTGGGCTGAGCCGCCCATGCAGCATCTTATGAAATTTGGTCGGGAGGCCTCTATTTGGCGGCAACAATATGTATTTGCGGTGCTTGATAAGTGGAATGAAAAATACCTCTTAGAGGTCACAAACTTGCTAGATATAGATGTTGGACATGCAGGTTATGTGTCCCGCAGTGTTTTTAAGCAATTTGTGGCTGGGGGCCAGCCCACTATGGTGCATCTTGCTGAATGCATTTATAATAAATTATTACCACTTATTAAGCAAAAAAAAGCTGAGCTTGAAGAACTATTTGATAATGAAGATGAATCCATACGCACCAAGGCAAGGAGCAAGTACGCTACTTTGCAGTCTTTTTCCAGCACAAGTATATATAATGAATATATTATTCCTGAAAAAAATCCTGACATAGCTTCCCCAGAGCAGCCCATTGAAGGTGATGATGTGCCAGAGATTATGCGTTTAAGCCCTGTGACTTTACTTGATTGGCTTACCAGCATTTATTCTGATAGCATGATTACATTGAATATTGCGCATTTAAATTGCGAGGAAGTGCTGGAACTTTTGTGGCGTTGCCAAGGTATGATTACGCACCTTGAGCTATTTAATTTGCGTGAGTGGTATGAAGGCAATGTGCACCATGTAGATGAAATTGTTGAATTACAGCATGCCATAAATGAAGCCAGCATTCCACGCTTAAAGCATATTGTACTGTCAAAATTGAAAAAACGTGAGCAAGAAGGCCCGTTTGAGAATGAGTCCGCCACTGCGCATGATGAGCATTGTTTAGTCTTGCGTGATATTTTGGGTCAGATACAAGTATTTAAGAATTTCTACTCTTTAAAATCATTGCGCTCGCGCATGGGTACAGATGCTACTGGTCTTCCTGGTAGTGATATTGGTATGGGCATGGTTTTTTTGGAAACATTGCCAAAGCGTGCCCAAAAGATTTTAGGTGAGAGCAAAGACAGCACCGATGTGCCATTTCATATTACCCTACAGTATAGCACCCGCTTTACCCCCAACGAGGTTGTGCCACAAAAAAGCCTTGTTACTAGACTTATACGTGCTATCCCAGGCATGAAGTATCATGGCTATGTAAAGGAGCAAGAGTGGAATTCTCGTTCCTCTTCCGTGCGGCATACACATAAGGGTAATTTATCGCTCCTAGGTGGTGTTAAGCGCAAAATGCTTATTGAAAGCCACTCTGTGCGTAAAGATCAAACCATACCTTCTAAAAAATATTTAAATTCGCATCTTTCCAATCTTCTTAAAGTATTGGTGGGCTTTATTCCTGCGTGTATTGCTTTTCAATACACGCAAACATGGTGGTTTTTGGCCTGGTTCGGCCCTATTGTTTGGTTTGCTATTACTGGCGTTCGTAATATTTTACAGGCAGTTGTGGCTGGTGGGGGCTTATATCGCTCTACATTGCTACGCTGGAATGACCATGTGAGCTGGTCGCGCCTTTGTGATTCTTTAATGTACACAGGCTTTTCTGTGCCATTATTAGAGTTTGGCGTGCGCATATTGTTGTTGCAAGACGGCCTTGGTTATACCGTGGCCAATCAAACTGTGCTCGTTTATACCATAATGGCCATGGTCAATGGCCTATATATTTCGTGGCATAACTTGTTGAGAGGTTTGCCCAAAGAGGCAGTTATTGGAAATTTTTTCCGCTCTGCTTTGGCCATTCCCATGTCTATTTTGTTTAACGGCATTGCTTATGAAGTGCTTTATCTGTCTAATATTGATAACCCTCAAGAATTATTGCAAATGGGTGCAGCTATTATTTCAAAACTGGCTTCAGATACGGTGGCGGCTCTTATTGAAGGTTATGCCGACCATAAAAATAATGTGCGTATGCGCCGCTGGGACTATAGAACCAAATTTCAACAGATATTTGACTGCTATGTGCAAGTGGAATTACTTTTTCCTGAAGATGATGCCCTTGCTAAAATGGTTAAACCAAAGAAATTTTTGGAGCAACTTGGTGACGAAAACATAGAATTAAAACAGGCTATTGTTGTTAATTCTTTGGATCTTATGTATTTTTGGATGTATAGGCCGCGTGCGCAAGAGGTATGCAAAAGCCTCTTGGCAAAACTAAGCAAGGAAGAACGACTTATTTTTGGATATTTCCAATTGGTACTTACGCAAGAGCAGGAGGTCAGTAGATTTTTTGTAGACGGTATGCTGGGTAAGCACTTTGGCAAGCCATTGGCATTCTATCTTAGGGCGCACAATGCCTACTTAAAAGACATTTTGCCCTTGTGCGCAGTGGAGACTAAAGATAATGCCAAAACAACTGCGTGAGGGCTTTAGCACAGGCTCTGCGGCAACGGCGGCAGCTATGGCGGCTTTGCGCCTAGTTCTTAGCCATGCTCTTAAATTAGACGAACAAGTTTCATTTGTGCATATTCCACTTCCGCCCAGTGATGATATGCCTATAGAGCCCACCTTGCGTATTCCTATACATTCTGCAGTGTTAGTTGATAATAAACAGGCTTTGGGCATAGTACAAAAGGACGGCGGCGATGATCCAGATGTCACCCATAAAGCCTTCATTCATGCGCAAATAAAACTTAATGATGAGGCGGGTAAAATTAAAATTGAAGGCGGGCAAGGTGTGGGGCGTTTTACCTTGCCAGGTTTACCCTTACCCGTGGGTGAGGCCGCCATTAACCCTGCACCACGCAAGCAAATTTGTGCTGGGCTTGAACTTGTGGCAAAGGATTTTGGCTATGCGGGTGGTATAGAAGTTTGTATTTCAGTGCCTAATGGTGAAGAAATAGCCCGTCACACTTTTAATCCTCGCCTTGGTATTGTGGGTGGCATTTCCATTCTTGGTACGCAAGGCACAGTTAAACCCTTTAGCCATGATGCTTGGAAGGCCACCATTGCCCAAGGTTTGCAAGTGGCCTCTGCCACGGGGTGCAAAAGTGTTTGCCTCTCCACTGGTAGACGTTCAGAACGCTTGCTTCTTGCAAAATATGCACAGCTGCCCGAACATTTACCTAAGCAGGCGGCCATTCAAGTGGCAGATTTTGCAGAGTTTTCACTGCAAGAGGCGGCTAAATACTCTTTTGAAAATATCATTTGGGGCTGTTTTTTTGGAAAATTGGTCAAATTGGCCCAAGGACATGCCTATACTCACGCTCACCACGCAAACTTAGACTTTGAGCTTCTTAGTAAATGGTGTGCTGAGTGTGGGCTTGCGGATACAATGGTAAGTCAAATTAGTACTTGCGTTACTGCAAATCATGCCTTGGAGATAATTTTGCCAGAACCTCAATCTGCTAATATATTAGAAAATATTGCCAAGCGTGCCGCAAAAACTGCCGCAAAATTTGCAGGGCAATATGTTAAAATACATTTATTTCACTTTGACGGAAGGACTCTTATAAGCCTATGAAAACCTATCCCATAGAAGTGCTTTCCATATATGGACAAGCTTTATCAAAAAAAGAGCAATCTATCCTTAAGAAATCACAGTGTATTTTTGGGGGGAGGGTTTTGCTTTCTCAACTATTTCCGCAATGGGAAAGTACACCTCAAACTGATAAAATCTTTAAGGCCATAACCAGTCCCTTAAGTGAAGTTTTAACGCTTATGGAAGATTACCGCGCGCAAGGCAAAAAAATAGCGGTGCTTGCCGATGGCGATGCCCTGTACTTTGGTATGGGGGCAAGCCTCACACGCCATTTTGGGGTAAAGGCTTTGCGCATTCATGCTGGCATTAGCATTGTACAACGCCTTTGTGCGGCTGTGGCTGTACCTTGGCATGAAGTGCGCCATGTTTCCCTGCATGGGCGTAGTGAACAAAAACACTGGCAAGCGTTAAATATTGCATTATTTTCAGGAAAGCCCGTTTGCGTGCTCACCGATGAAAAAGCAAACCCAAGTGTCATTGCAAAGTATTTACTTGCCCGCGGTGTGAAGAATTGGCGTATGCATATTGGCGAAAATTTAGGCTTTGAAAAAGAAAAAATGCATAGCCTCACCCTTAGCAATGCCGCCAAGAATAATCTTGTTATTGAAGGCTATTGTACCATACTTCTTATGCCTACTCAGCCTTGCATACGGCCCCTTCTTGGACTTGATGCATCTAAAGTTGCCCGTGAAAAAAACTTAATGACCAAAAGCTCAGTGCGGGCGGCGGCCCTAAGTCTTTTGCGTATTGAGCCAAGCAATACCCTTTGGGATATTGGCTCAGGCTCAGGCTCTGTGGCCCTTGAAATGTGCGCCCTTGCTTATGAAGGCCATGTTATTGCTGTGGAAAAAAATGTATCACGCATTAAGCATATGGAAAAAAATCGCCAAACCATGGGGGCCACAATATTAGATATTGTGCATGGTGATGCACCGCAATGCTTGGTAAATTTGCCAAAGCCACATGCTGTTTTTGTGGGCGGGGGCTTAAGCTCTGACAATGCTGAAGATTTATTAAGGGCAATTTATGCGGCTTTACCTACGGGTGGGCGCATGGTCGTAAGCTGTGTTTTATTAAGCACCCTTCATGCGGTGGAGAACTTTTTGCAAAGACAAAACATACTCATGCAAGTACTGCAAATAAATGTAAATAGCAGTGCATCACTAGGCAAGGACATTCGCCTTGTACCAGAAAATCCAGTATTTTTAGTTTGTGCCGAGAAGGGTTAAAATATACTAAGCTTTTCAGCCTGCTTTCTATGCATCCAAAGGGTGAGGCTGTTTTTACAGAAGGGTTGAAAATAGAATTTTTTATAAAAATGTGCGGCTCGCTCGTGTTTTGCATTTACAAGAAAAAAAGCCCAAGCCATTTCATTGCGGCAAGAGCGACGCAAAGCATCTAACATTAGTAAGCTACCAATTTTTTGCCCTTGTATGTCTTTGTGCACGGCTAATCGTCCTAGGCGAATGGCTGGTACATGAGGGTAGCGGGGCATTTTATGGATTATGTTGTCTGGTAGTGTTGTCAGCACGATGGAGGCAGCACAAAGGGTATAAAAGCCAATGACTGTCTTGGGGGCTGAGCTTTTATAAGCTGCAATGACAGTGGCAAACCCCCGTTTCATATCTTGGTTTGCTTGTTTTTGTAGGTAATTGTCTAAATCCGATTCTCCACATGAGAATTTTTTTTTATCCATGTCCGAAGAAAGTCGCTCAAAAATCAAGGTCATTTGCTTTGTACCCGTGTAGCATATTCTTTGGTCAAGGATTTGATAAATGCTGAAGGTTCTTCCACTTTTTCATCTATCAAAGCTTTAGCCAGTAATTCTTGGTCTTGTATGGCGAGGTGTAAGATGCTTTGCTCTGTGATGACTTTTTCAGCTTTTTCTAAGGCGGCTTCCATGAGAAAATCAGTGCGGGTGCGCCCCTGCATGGCAGCGGCGCGGTCAATGATTTCACGCGTAGCTAATGGCAAACGTATGTCCATGCGTGACATAGTATTTTCTGTTGACTGCGCCATATAATCTCCTTTTTTACACAGTACGGATTGTTTCCGTACGTGTCAAGAAAAAGAAGTGATATATTTATTCCCCTTCAATACCAAAGAGGCGGCGGGCGTTATCGCCGCAATGTTGCCAAAGCTCTGCTGCATCCATGCCCTTGGCCTTGGCTATGTGGTGGGCGGTGAAGACGGTTAAGGCTGGTTCATTACGTTTGCCACGCCACTCTTGTGGGGCAAGGTATGGGCAGTCGGTTTCCAGCATGAGCTTCTCTAGGGGGGCTGCGGCTGCGGCGGCAAGCAACTCCTCATTCTTGGGGTAGGTCACAGCCCCAGGAATGGACACATACCAGCCATTGTGCATAATGCGCTTCATATCCTTTGTATTTCCGCCAAAGCAGTGCCAAAGTAAGGGGTAGTCGTTAAATCCTTCTTTTTCAAGGACGGCAAGGGTTGCGTCTGTGGCTTCACGGCTATGAATTATAACTGGCTTTTGCAATGCTTTTGCCATGTTGAGTTGAGATATAAATATTTGTAATTGTATGTCTTTTGGGCAGTGGTCCCAATAAAAATCTAGCCCGATTTCGCCAACAGCTTTTAGGCGAGCATCTTGCAAAAAATATTCATGCATGGTTTCAACGGCTTCATTTGTGCATTGTTGCCCGTCACTGGGGTGAAAACCAAGGCTGAAAAATATATTGGGGTGAGCGTCAAAGTAGTGTTTTCTTTCCATATATGCTTCGGGGGAAAGAAAAATATTCATAATATGTGCGATGCCGCATTCTTTCGCTCTGGCGATGACTTCGTCTCTATCTTCGTCAAATTTAGCTAAATCAAGGTGGGCGTGGCTATCCACACCGTATGGTGGCAGGGCAAGCACTTCAGGTGGAGTAGATGGGGCTTTTTTCTTAGACAATTTTTGCCTCGTTTTATGAACTAATCATTGGTAAAATTTCAAGTATATTGCCGGCTTGGGATTCAAGTGAATAGGCTTTGGCAGTGTTTGCAATATTTTCACGCAACTTAGCAAGCTTTGGCCCGCCAGTATTTAATAAAATACAAGCCTGCTCAAGGGCAAGGGTAGCACCCAGAACATCGGCATCGGCAACGTATAGGCCGTTGCCCTCAAAAGGTGTTTTGCGCAGTTCAAACCACGGGTCGCATAAATATGGCATTTTGTCTTCGCTAATAAAGTGGGCTTGGCGCATGTAATCCCAACCGCCAAGGCCTGCAAAGCCAACCGCTATGCACCCGCTGGTCATGGCTTCCAGCGGTGGCAGTGGACAGCCCTCAGGAAATCCACTGGCAAAGAAAATATGACAAGTACGCATAGTTTTTGCCACATCTGTAATGGACATATTGTGCATGCTCACCCATTGCACATGAATGTGCGGGTTTAGTCTTGCTAATCTATCATGTAAGGCTTGCTGTATGAGGCTGCTAAATGCTTTATTCTTACGTGGCATCCAGCCTATGCGAATGGGGTTTTGCACTGGTGCATCTTGAGATGTGAGGACGGGGGGTGAAAAATGCGCATCAATGCCAGGGCGTAAGATAGGCCCCTCTTTGCCAGTAATGGTTTGCAAGCACATGCGCACAGGCTCTGAAACATATAAAAAATCCACATCTAGCTGATCCCAGCGGGTGCCTTCTGGCAAGATTGAAAGGCCATAAGACCAAGCTTGCATGTACACGATGCACCTAGCTTTGGCTTTTAGGCCAAGCACAAGGGCATTGGCCCAACCTTCAGGCACAATCCAAGTATAATCTGGCCCAAGTTTGATATTATCCCAAGATATTACGGGTATTTGAGCGTTGGGTAGGGCATGTGTATAGCTTGCAAGGGGGATGTCGCTTTCTTTAATAACGAAGCAAACATCACATTTAGCATTGGCTAGGTGTTGTCCAAGATGCAAAAGCACGGCAAAGCCACCACTAATATTATGCAATGGGGGCAGAAAAATGGCTATTTTTTTCGTCATACTTGCACTGTAACAATTTATGTCTTGGTATGCAAGAATACGTTATATATTGTATTGACAAAAATTCCATTGCCTTGTATGATAATATATTAATTTTAAGTAATTATATCAAACTATTGCGAGGACACTATGCCAACCAACTTCGGAAAAGCCTTAACCTTTGATGATATTTTATTGCTGCCTGGCTATTCTCAAGTAACCCCTGACCTTGTGGGAATTCATACCTATTTAACCCCAACTTTACCACTTCGTATTCCTTTGCTTTCTGCGGCTATGGACACAGTGACTGAATCCGCCATGGCCATATCCATGGCCCGTATGGGTGGTATAGGCATTGTGCACAAGAATATGACTATTGAGCGGCAACGCCTTGAAATTGAAAAGGTTAAAAAGTCAGAAAGTGGCATGATTTTGGACCCCATAACAGTTTCCTCTGGTGATACTGTGCATATGGCCTTGGTTTTAATGGCTGAGTACCGTGTGTCTGGCTTACCTGTAGTGGATGAAGGCAAACTCGTAGGTATTTTAACAAATCGTGATGTGCGTTTTGTTCAAGAAGCACAAACTACCTATGTGCGTGAAGTTATGACGTCCAAAAATTTAATCACCGTACCCATGGGTACTACGCTTGATGAATCCCGCAAGCTTTTGCATGAACATAGGGTTGAAAAATTACTCGTAGTTGATAATGAAAATTCTTTGCGAGGTTTAATTACCATTAAAGATATTGATAAAGTTCAAAAATATCCCGATGCATGTAAGGACGATAAGGGTCGCTTATGTGTGGGGGCAGCCATTGGGGTTGGCGGTGTGGAAAGGGCTAGCGAGCTTTTGTCCGCTGGTGTTGATGTGCTTGTGCTTGATTCAGCCCATGGCCACTCTGCAAACGTTATTCGCTCCATTGAGGAAGTAAAATCTGCCTTCCCCAACTGTCAGCTTGTAGCAGGAAATGTAGGTACTTACGAAGGCGCAAAAGCTTTGCTCAAGGCTGGTGCCGATGCCATTAAGGTAGGCATTGGGCCTGGTTCTATTTGTACCACACGCATCGTGGCTGGCGTTGGTGTGCCACAAGTAACCGCTGTTATGGAGGCCTCCCGTGCCGCCAATGAAATGGATCGTTGCTGTGTTGCTGACGGTGGTATTAAATTCTCAGGTGACATTGTAAAAGCTCTTGCCGTTGGTGCGCATTCTGTAATGGTGGGTAGCCTCTTTGCAGGTACAGAAGAAAGCCCTGGCGAAACCATTTTATATCAAGGCAGAACTTATAAAATTTATCGTGGTATGGGCTCCATTGACGCCATGAAGGAAGGCTCCTCCGACCGCTATTTCCAAGAAAAGAGCAAAAAGCTTGTGCCTGAAGGCATTGTGGGCCGTGTGCCATATAGGGGTGGGGTTATGGACTCCATTTATCAGCTCATGGGCGGCTTGCGTTCTGGCATGGGCTATGTGGGAGCAACAAACCTCACAGAACTACGTGAAAAAAGTGTATTTTGCGAAATATCAGCGGCTGGCTTGCGTGAAAGCCATGTGCATGATGTTATTATTACTAAGGAAGCTCCAAACTACCGCATTGACAATTAAGGGTAATTTTTATGCCAAGCAAAGTAATTATTGTAGATTATGGTTCACAAGTAACTCAACTCATTGCCAGACGGGTGCGTGAGGCAGGTGTATATTCAGAAATTCACCCTTGTATTGTCACTGCGGCTGAAGTCAAAGCCATGAACCCCTCAGCCATTATATTATCAGGTGGGCCAGCTTCTGTTGGTGAAGCGGATGCCCCAACGCTGGATAAAGGCTTTTTAGACCTTGGTGTTCCTGTGCTTGGCATTTGCTATGGTATGCAACTTTTGGCCGAAGGCCTTGGGGGCGAGCTTGCCCGCTCAACCACCCGTGAATATGGGCCAGCTGACCTTAGCATGACGGCAACTTCTTGCCTACTTTGGGACGGGCTTAATCATGCAAAGACCTCTCGTATTTGGATGAGCCACGGTGATAAAGTAAAGACTGTGCCGCAGGGGTTTGAAATTATTGCAAAAACAAGTTCATTGGACGTTGCGGGTATGGCTGATGCATCCCGTCAAATTTATGCAGTGCAATTTCACCCCGAAGTCCACCATAGCGAAGATGGTGAGCGCATGTTGCATAATTTCTTATTCCGCATTGCAAACATTACTCCAGATTGGACTATGTCGTCCTTTGTGGAGCGCACCATAAAAGAAATGGCCGAGCAAGTGGGCGATAGGCATGTGGTTTGTGCCCTTTCTGGTGGTATTGACTCCACTGTCGTAGCTGTGCTTTTGCATAAGGCCATTGGGCATCGCTTGCACTGTATTTTTGTGGATAATGGCGTTTTGCGCATGAATGAAGGTGAAGAAGTGGTCAATTATTTGCGTGAGCATTTTGACCTTAATTTGAAATTTGTGCAGGCGCAGGAGCGTTTCCTATCCAAACTTGAAGGTGTGGATGACCCTGAGCAAAAGCGCAAAATCATTGGTTATACCTTTATTGATGTTTTTGATGAAGAAGCAAAAGCCTTGGGGCAAGTGGATTTTCTTGCGCAGGGCACATTATATCCTGATGTAATTGAATCCATATCACACAAGGGGCCAAGTGCTGTTATTAAGAGCCACCACAATGTGGGTGGCTTGCCCGAAACCATGAACTTAAAACTTATTGAGCCTTTGCGTGAGTTATTTAAGGATGAAGTACGCAAAGTTGCGGCAGAGCTTGGTATGCCAGACTTTATTGTTTGGCGGCACCCCTTCCCAGGGCCTGGCCTTGCCATACGCATTTTAGGTGAAATCACCAAGGAAAGGCTTGATATTTTGCGCCGTGCTGACCAAGTGGTACAGCAAGAGTTAAAAGACTCTGGTTGGTATCGTAAGGTTTGGCAGGGCTTTGCAGTGCTTTTGCCCTTGAAAACCGTAGGTGTTATGGGTGATGGGCGTACCTATGAGCATGTAATTGCTTTGCGCATTGTGGATAGCGTTGATGCCATGACCGCAGATTGGGCAAGGCTACCAGCTGAACTTCTTGAACGTATGTCAAGCCGCATTATTAATGAAGTTAAGGGCGTTAACCGTGTTGTATATGATATTTCATCCAAGCCCCCAAGCACCATTGAGTGGGAATAGTTATTACGAGGTATTAAATGTTTGGAATTGGTAGTACAGAAATATTAGTCATTATAGTTGTGGCCTTGGTTGTGCTTGGGCCTAAGAGTTTGCCAGGCATTGCTAAAACCATAGGCAAGGTTATGGGCGAATTTCGTAAAGTGACCACGGAATTTCAACGCACCATGAATGCTGAAGTGGCCCAAGATGAACATGAAAAATTAAAAAAAGAAGCCGAAGAAGAATTATTTGGCGATGATAAAAAAGAAGACGTAGCAAGCACCTCAAAAGTTGCTCCCAAAGAGGCCGAAGTCACCACTGAAGCTAAGGCTGATGACCCTGCACCAGACACATCTGTACAAGCTGAAGCCACTGCTAATACTGAAGAAGATAAAACAGATACCATTGACGCAAATTCCCCCCTTGCTGAAGCCGTAGCCAAGGCCGAAGCTGAGGCTAAGGAAGCGGGCGAAGCTGAAAAGAAGGCATAAAGAATGACCGATTCGTCAGAAAAAATCACAGAAGAAGCTACCCCTAATAATGCTGAGGAACAAGCTATGTCCGCAAGCAATGTTGAGGATATGGCTAGTAATGATGCCGCTTCTGGGTCTGATAATGATGAAGTTGAAAAATCTGACGATGACTATGTGTATGAAGATTCACCCTTTGGTAGCGGTATGGAATGGGACGGCACAGAAAATGATTCTGCTACGGATGCCGCCGCAAGCTTAGCCCAAAATGATAACCAAGACGAGAACCAAGCCGAAGACGACGATTTAAGCAAGGCTAAAAAACGTCCACCCCCACCCCGCAAAACCCCAGAAGAACGTGGTTTGCTCCCACAAAACGAAGAAGAAAAGCAAGAGCGTAGCATGACCCTTATGGAACATTTGGGTGAATTACGCACAAGGCTTGTGCGGGCCTTCATTGCCATTGGGCTTGCTTTTTCTGTGTGTTATACCTTTTCTGAACGCCTTTTTGCTGAATTATGCAAGCCGCTTATAGCGGCATTGCCCGAAGGCTCAAAGCTTATTTTTACGGCATTGCCCGAAGCTTTTTTTGTATATTTAAAGGTTGGTTTGGTGGCTGCTGTATTTGTGGCAAGCCCTTATTTATTTTATCAAATATGGTCTTTTATTGCTCCAGGTCTTTATGACGAAGAAAAGAAATACGTTGTGCCCATGGCTCTTATTTCTGCCATATTCTTTATTTCTGGGGCTAGCTTTTGCTTCTTTGTGGTTTTTCCCTATGCATTTACATTTTTTGTAAGTTTTGCCAGCGAGGAGATTGCGGCCATGCCGTCCCTTGGGGAATATTTGGGATTTTCGTTAAAGTTACTCATTGCCTTTGGGCTTATATTTGAAATGCCGCTTTTTACATTCTTCCTCTCTCGCATGGGCCTTGTAACTGCCGATAGAATGCGCAATTTCAGACGCTATGCCGTATTGTGCATCTTTATTATTGCGGCAATTTTAACCCCGCCAGATGTTATTTCGCAACTGCTTATGGCCATGCCCATGATGCTTTTATACGAAGTAAGTATTGGCGTGGCTGCGGCCTTTGGTAAGAAGAAAAAAACCGAAGCCGAAGAAGTGGAAGAAGATTTAAATGATAATGAAAATGCTAAGGAAACTGGCTAGATAAATTTGTAAGAGTAGAATTAGCAAGCCGTTCAAAAATGGTAAGATGCAAGGAAGGTTAAAATTTTTCGAGAGTGTATAGGACTCTTACGTCCATACCTCGAGAAAAATTTTAATCTGACGCAGTAGATTGCTGTTTTTGAACGAGCTTTTGGGAGATAGTATGAAAACACGCACATCTACGGTCGAACGCACCACCAAGGAAACGCAAATAAATGTTGCCCTAAACCTAGAAGGCAATGGCAACATCGAGGTCAACACAGGTTTTGGACTGCTCGATCATATGCTCACACTAACTGCGTTCTGGGCAGGTTTTGACCTTAAGCTTAATTGCACAGGCGATATACATATTGATGCGCATCACAGCGCAGAAGATGTGGGCCTATGCTTTGGGCAAGCCTTGGCCTATGCCCTTGGAGAGCGTGAAGGCATTGTGCGCGTTGGGTATGGGCGTGTGCCCATGGATGAAGCTTTGACTGATGTGACCATTGATATTTCTGGTCGCCCGTGGCTTGAATGGCGTGGTGATGAACTCTTACCGCCCATACTGGCAGGTGAGGAGCGTGACCTTTGGCGTGAACATTACAAAGCCTTTGTCTCCGCCGCACGCATCAATTTGCACGTTAACTTTTTATATGGAAAAAATGGACATCACTTGCTTGAATCTGTGGCAAAGGGCCTTGGGCTTGCTTTGGCCGCCGCAGTGCGTGTGGACGGAAATAAAATACGCAGTACCAAAGGAGGGCTGGACTAATGCGCATAAAAACTCTTTTATTTGTAGTTCTTTGTAGTACTTTTTTGCTTGGGGCTTGCCAAAAGACCATGCAAGATGTGGAGCGCAGTGCGGCTGTTATCCCCTTGGATTTAACCATAGGTGTGGTGCCATTTAATCAGCCCAAGAACACTTATGAGTTAATCGCTGGCAATATTCCGCAAGATCAAGGCATGATTACCCCTGACGTTTTGGGACAATTGGATATTAGGTTTCGTAGTAAGCTTTATGAAACAAAGCGCACATACACTTGGCTTTCTGCTCCATTATCAATAAACACCAGCGATTATCGTGATTCAGGTATGCCGCAAGCCCTTGCCTCATGGCTTAATTATGGGCGTGAGTATAAAGTAGATTTCTTGCTTGTGCCGCAAATTATCAATTGGCATCAGCGTGAAGGCTCAAGGGCTGGTGTAACTAGGGCCGCCCATGTTCGGGCTGAGTTTTACTTGCTTGATATTCGCAGGGGACGTATTTTCCGCCACTCTGCTTTTGAAGAAAAGCAAATGGGCCTTGTGGATGACCTTTCTCGTGTAGGTGATTTTTTCAAACGTGGTGGTGGTTGGGTTACTGCTGAAGAATTAACCGATGACGCTATCATCAAAGCTGTGGATGAGTTAGGATTACAATAATGATTATTTTTCCTGCAGTAGATATTAAGGACGGCAAGGCCGTGCGCCTAAAGCAAGGCCGTGCTGACCAAACTACAGTTTTTGAAAATGACCCCGTAAAGGCAGCCCTTGCTTGGCAAGACGCAGGGGCCAAATGGCTACATGTGGTGGATCTTGACGGTGCCTTTGACGGTTTGCCTGTTAGTGCCAAGGTTGTGGAATCCATTTGCGCAAAATTAAATATACCTGTGCAACTGGGCGGAGGCATTAGGCATTTAGACACAGCCAAGGCTTATTTTGACGCTGGAGTTGAGCGTTTAATTATTGGCACCATGGCTCTTGAAGAGCCAAAAATGTTTAAAGAGCTTTGTGCAGCTTTTCCCAATAAGGTTGGTGTTTCCTTAGATGCTGACAATGGTCAACTTAAGACCAAGGGCTGGGTTGAAAGTGTAGGGCTTAGCGTTGAAGATGTGCTCCCACGTCTGCATGATG
>CAYJNE010000009.1:15964-20476 GCA_964371345.1 uncultured Desulfovibrionaceae bacterium
TGGGTTGAAAGTGTAGGGCTTAGCGTTGAAGATGTGCTCCCACGTCTGCATGATGACGGTGCGGCCTTTATTATTTATACTGATATTGCCAGAGATGGTATGCATAGCGGCGTAAATGTTGCCGCCATGGAGAGGCTTTGCAGTCTTTCAAAGTTGCCAGTCATTGCGGCTGGAGGAGTTAGTACTATTGATGATGTTAAGGCTCTTTATCCACTAAGTGTGAATAGCACTTTGCAAGGTGCCATTAGTGGCAGGGCATTATATGAAAAAACGCTTGACCTAGGCGAGGCTCTCGCTTGGATTGATGCGCAAGGGTAGTATTTTACCGTAAAGATTGTTCATAGTCAGTATTTTTTCTATTTCAAAAAAAACCCCTCGCATATCGTATATGTGAGGGGTTTTTGCTAAATGTAATGTAGCTTAGGTCAAATAATCACCACGATTAAACTTAAACCTCTCCGTGGTTGCTAGTACTTCTAGCTCATTAACAAGACCTGCCAAATCACTGTTTTGCTCAAGCAATGGTTCAGCACCCTGCTTAAGCGTTTGCACATACGATTCTACGTCTTCTAAAGTTGCGTAGGCATCGCGTAAATTCCCTTGCCTTGGCTCACGCAATATGTTGGCATAAGATTCAAGCTTGTCCATAGTTTCCGAAGCGTGGCCATAGGCCTGCTCGTTGGTCATACTACTTGCACTGGCTGCGGAAATATTTTCCGCATCCGCTAGTAGGATTTGACTAGCAAGGCTTGCTTGTACTCCGGGTGGGGGTGCTTTTTGGGTGCCATCAGTTGCGCCGCCAAGGGCCACTTCCTGCTGTAGGGCTGCCGCAAAGTCGCCTGTAGCTTCACTTTTAGAAGCAGGTTTTTTTGCTTGAAGCTCCTGTTGTTTGAGCAGGGCTTGTAGTTGTTCGGTGCGTATATCCATATCGCCTCCATACCTTGGCGTTAAATCATAAAATATGATGCAAGAACTTTGCCATAAATTCTTATTTTATAAGCCACATAAATAACAGACTTTATAAAAACTTTAGAGGAAAAGATTGCCGATTGTTACGGACAATACATCCAGAGCAAAATACGCTATCTGTTATGTGTATTATAGCTTGTATTTAAGGGCTTGTCTATCTTTGCAAAAAACACTATTATGTACATGTTGATAATATAAGCGTCTAAGACAATTAAAATTGCGAGGGTGTTATGAAAGAGATTAAAAAAATTCTTTGTGCAGTTGACTTATCAGACCATAGCAAGTCCATTGCTGAGTATACTATTTTTCTTGCAAAAGTAACTGGTGCTGAAGTTTTGGTGGTTTATACTGCCCCGTCTCTCAGCCAGTATGTGGGCTTTCATGTGCCGCCCAATACCATTGAAAATTTTGTGGGTGAAATTGTGACTGGTGCTGAAAAATCTATGGACACTTTTGTTTCGGAAAACTTCCCAGGTGTAAATGCCAAAAGCCACGTACTTATTGGTTATGCCGCCGAGGAGATTGTTAATAAGGACGTAGAGGAAAATGTAGAACTTATTATTATGGGAACACATGGTCGCAAGGGCCTTGATCGTATTTTATTTGGTTCTGTGGCTGAAAAAGTAGTTAAAAATGCCAAACAGCCCGTGCTTACCGTACGTCCTCAATAAATCTTACACTTTAGCCGAGTCTTTTTAGGCTCGGCTAAATTTAAAATAAATCATGTCCAATAATAAATACACTGCCCATTCGGTGCGTCCAGAAATACAGGCCCTAAAACCATATGTGCCAGGCTTAAGTATTGCTGAAATTCGAGAACGCTATAATCTCACCCAAGTAATTAAAATGGCAAGCAATGAAAATCCGCTGGGAGCTTCGCCATATGTGCAAGAGTGTTTGAGTAAGGCTGCAAACACAGTATATAGCTACCCTCAAGGGGGTAATCCTCGTTTGGTAAGTGCCATTGCTAAAAAGCATAATGTGGACGCAAACCGTGTGGTGGTGGGCAATGGCTCTGATGAAATTATTGACTTGCTTATGCGCATTCGCTGTGTGCCTACACAGCATAATATTGTGTGTTTCAAGCCTTGTTTTGGTATTTACACCACCCAAGCTCATATTGGGGGCATAGAGCTTCGTCAAAAGCCGCTCAATGATGATTTTTCATTTTCTTTTGATGAACTATTTAAGGTGATTGATGAAAATACAAGCTTAGTTTTTATAACCACCCCTGATAATCCTTCTGGTTTTTGCCCCAAGGCTTCAGAAGTTCTTGATTTTGCTAAATCATTACCAAAAACTTGTCTTTTAGTTATTGATGAAGCCTATATGGATTTTACCAACGAGCAAGAATTTTCACTGTTATTTTCTGGTCATGAGCTTGAAAATACGGTGTTTTTACGCACATTTTCAAAAAGCTACGGCCTAGCAGGTTTACGCCTTGGTTATGGGATTTTGCCTGCAAGTCTTGCTGAATATATGTGGCGTACTAGGTTGCCGTTTTCTGTTAATATTTTGGCGGAAGAGGCGGGCCTTGCAGCCCTTGAGGATAAAGTTTTTTATGAAAAAACTTTAGAAACAGTGCGCTTGGGGCGTGAGCAATTATCCGCTGGTCTTAAAAAGTTAAATTGCACCGTAATCCCAAGCCATGCTAATTTTATTATGTTTGAGCCAGCCCCGCCCACACCAGCTCAAGACGTTTTTGAAGCCCTACTTAAAAGGGGCATCATTATTCGCCCGTTAAAGAGCTATGATTTGCCACATCTTTTGCGTATCAGCGTTGGCACTGAGCGTGAAAACAAAATATTTTTAAATTATTTAGCAGAGATACTAGCGTGAAAGCATTACCCATAATCACTTTGGACGGGCCTGCTGGAGTTGGCAAAACTACGCTTGCCAAGGCCGTGGCTGAAAGTCTTGCCCTTGCCTATTTAGATACAGGGGCCATGTTTCGCACTTTGGCCTTAAAACTTGGGGATAATGTTAAAGAGCTATCCGATGATGAAATCATGCAACGTGCATCGGCGTGGTCTTTTCATCTTTCAGGCTCAGGGGCCGCCACTATTCTTTTATGCGATAATGTGCCCATTGGCGATGAAATCCGCACTGAGGCCGTGGGAATGCTTGCTTCAACCCTTGGTACTATTCCTATTATTAGGGATATACTTAAAAAATCACAGCGTGAACTTGGGGCAAGTACGGCCTTGGTAGCTGAAGGGCGTGATATGGGCACGGTGGTTTTTCCCGCCGCTAAGTTTAAGTTTTTCTTGGATGCCAAGGCAGAGGTTAGGGCCATGCGTCGCCTTATTCAGCTAGAGGAAAGCGGTAAAAGTGCAGACTTAGCTACCCTTACTGAGCAAATACGCATGCGTGATGCCCAAGATAGAGGCAGGGCCATAGCACCGCTTTGCGCCGCTGATGATGCACTTACTATTGATACATCTGAGCTTGATATTAATGGTGTGCTTAATATTATTTTACAACATATTTCTGCAAATGGAGGGCTAAATAATTTCTAACCTGGGTGGAAAAAAATACCCCAACTTGCATTTTGCTTATCATTTTTCTCGTCATATTTTTGTCTTTTTTTAGGCATAAATTTCCTCAAAAAATATTCCCCAAAAAATAAACCACTAAAATAATATAATTATTTTTTAAGTGGCACGCTCTATGCATAATCCCCGAAAAGAACTTGTGGCAACGTGCCATGGGACTTAAAAACTAACTTTAACCAATCATCCACGGGGAGGATGCTATGAGCAACCATCTTGATTATGAAATTAACAAAGAATTAGGCGAGTGTTACCTATTTATGGGCGATTTGGACAAGGCTGAAGAATACTATCGTAAAGCCATTGCCAGCAATAACACCTTTGTAGCCCCCTATCTTGGTCTGGCCACCATTGCGGTACAGCGTGCAAAGCTTGATGAAGCGATGATCCTTTATACAAAGGCCGCAAGCATTGAGACTTCTGACAAAACTCTTACCGGAATGGGCCTTGTGCTCATGGAACAAGAAAACCATGAGCAAGCCTTTGAACATTTTTCTCGCGCAATCGACATGAACGCCGAGAACATTATTGCCCTTAACTGCCTTGTGCGTGAAGGTCATCATCTGGGACGACTTGATGAAGTTGTGCCAGCACTTGAAAAAAGCATGCGTGTTTCCAATGAAGCCAACGCTATCAGAGTAAGCCTAGCTGGTATTCTTATGTCGCTTGGCCGTGCTGATGAAGCTAAAGGTCACTTGGAAGCCGTGCTTGGTCTTGATCCAAGCAATGAAAGCGCGCGTGAACTTATTAACAGCATAGCTGCATAATTTTGCAGATTTGCGCAAACAAAATCCAAAGGATTTTGCGCCATACATAGGGAAATTAGCCCTTGTAGATATTCCCTCCCCACATGATTTTCCGGCCCTTGCCCGTGTTGCTTGGGCCGGGAAATCCCCCAAAAGAGGAGGGTAGCCCATGCGCAGGATGCACAGGGGGTTGTCATGGAAGACAAAATTTAAAATGCGGAAGAGCGTGAGCCTTCCGCATTTTG
>CAYJNE010000010.1:0-6561 GCA_964371345.1 uncultured Desulfovibrionaceae bacterium
CCAAAACAAAGCCCTATAATGCTTTACTAACATTATAGGGCTTTATAAATTTGCATATTGGTGGAGGCGGGGGGAGTCGAACCCCCGTCCGAGAAAGTTCCACACAAAGCGTCTACAGGTTTAGGTTAGGCTTAATTCTCGTCGCAGATGTGGCCCCCAACCAGGCGATCCTTGACCAGTTCGCTGCAAGAGTCTCACGTTGGCACCAGTGAACACATGCCTTCGCCAGCCTGATAGTGTGTCGCCGCATCGGATTATCAGGCATCATCCGAATTGACGAGATCATCTAGTGATCGTTAGCCGCGCTGGTATTAAGCAGCGTAGGCGTAGTCGTAATCGTTCTTGGCAATTACTTTGTTGCCGCTTTTTACGAGGCCAGCGGCGCCTCGACCTGCAACTTTGGCTTCCACATCCCCGTCGAAACCAATGCGCCCCCTTATTTTTGGGCACATGGCTGTGACCATGCGCCTTTAAGTGGGGAAAAAGAATTTAAACATTTTCCTCAAAAAGGCAAGTAATATATTATTTTTCAGCTATGTCACTGCATTTTTTATGTTTTTTGTAGCGCAAATATACCCAATATCCCAATGATAACGATATAATATAGAGTATAATGCTATAAAAACTATTCATACTGGCATTCATTTGTAAGCCGCTACCCATCATAGCAAAGATGAAGTTTTGCGCTGTAAAACCAACAATGGAGCCACCTAAGAAAGGAATTGCGGGAATACGGCTAATACCTGCTAAAAAGTTGGTTAAAAAATTACTGCCAAGGGGCACAATGCGCACCACAAGGGTTAACAGAAAAGGCGATTGACATAAAAAATCATTAAAAATTGTGAGCTTATGACCATATTTGCGGTTAAGCCAATCTTGCCCCACAAAACGGGCATAACTAAAGCATATTATACATGCTAACGCTGTACCAATGGTTGCCCAAAGCGTGCCTTGCCATAGGCCAAAAACATAGCCACCCATGAGGCTACATATTTGTCTTGGAACTCCCATGGCAACAAGTAAAGTTACTAGTGAGGTATAGACAATTATGCCAAGAATGCCTTTGCCTCGTACATGGGTGTCCATCCATACTTCGCTGGCGGCATCGCCAAGGTCAAAAACTCCTAGCAGGATTATGGCAAGGAACACATAAAAAATTATGGATGCAATACGTAAAATATTGCTTACATTCATTTTTTTGCCTTACGCAACCAAAGCAAAGGCAAGAGCAATAATTGCCCCACAAATAGTGCAACATCTGTGTCCATATAGACCACAAAGCTTGTGAGATAGGCTGCAAGAATAACCCATAAAAATGAAATATGCGGGCGAAAGAAAAACAGCACTTGCAAAAAAACCGAAATGCCAAGCAATATGGGGCCAAGGTAAAGATTCCATTCTAGATGTGTCATAACAAAAACATTATAATCCACTTATAAAGGCATTGCAATTCACAAAAGAGGGCTTATATATCAGAAGAACTGTTAATTATGCAAGTGCACCTTTGTGCAACTATTTAGTATTTTTGGAGATAGTATGATTACCCTAACACCTCGTGAAATTGTGGCAGAGCTTGACAAATATATTGTAGGTCAAGAACAAGCAAAAAAAATGGTGGCAGTTGCCGTGCGTAACCGCTGGCGCAGGGGCCGCCTTGCACCTGAGTTAAGAGACGAAGTGGCACCCAAAAATATTATTATGATGGGCCCAACTGGGGTGGGTAAAACCGAGATAGCCCGCCGCCTAGCCAAATTATGCAGCGTACCATTTGTAAAGGTTGAGGCCACAAAATTTACCGAGGTTGGCTATGTGGGCCGTGATGTGGAATCCATGGTGCGTGACCTTATGGAAATTAGTATCAATTTAGTTAGAGAAGAAGAAAATACCCGTGTAAAAGAAGCTGCAGAAGCTGCCGCTGAGTCACGTTTACTTGATTTATTATTACCTGCCTCCTTTGGGGGGGATAGTAGTCGTGACTCTACCCGAGAAAAATTGCGCCAACAATTGCGCCAAGGCTTTATGGATGACCGTGAAGTAGAAATGGAAGTTATGGAAAACTCTGGCCCCAATATTGATGTTTTTGCCATTCCTGGTATGGAGGGCATGGGCGCGCAAGTAAAGGATATGTTTGGTAAAGCCTTCCCTCAAAAGCCCAAAAGACGCAAGATGAAAATTGGCCAAGCTTTCAGCGTGCTAGTGCAAGAAGAATCTGGTAAATTGGTGGATGAAGAATCCATTACCGATAGAGCCAGAGAGCGTGTGGAGCAGGGCGGTATTATTTTTATTGATGAAATTGATAAAATTGCCAGTACGTCCTCGCAGCGATCTTCGGATATTTCTCGTGAGGGTGTGCAACGTGACCTCTTGCCTATCGTGGAAGGTAGTGCCGTTAATACTAAATATGGCATGGTTAATACTGACCATATTTTATTTATTGCCGCAGGCGCGTTTCATTTTAGTAAGCCTTCGGATTTAATACCAGAATTGCAGGGGCGTTTTCCTCTACGCTCGGAATTGCAAGCCCTTGGTAAGGATGAGTTTTTACGCATCCTGACTGAGCCAGATAATGCCTTAACCCGCCAATATATGGCTTTACTTGAAACAGAGGGTGTGCGCATTACCTATACCGATGACGGACTAAAGGAAATTGCGGCCTTTGCAGAGGAAACCAACGCCCAAACAGAAAATATTGGTGCTCGCCGCCTATACACTATTATGGAAAAGATTTTAGCGGACATTTCCTTTGACGCGCCAGAAAAATCTGGCACAGAAATAGTGGTTGATAAAAGCTATGTGGAAAAACACCTAGAAGATGTGCGAGTGGATAAAGACTTAACCCGCTATATTCTATAAATTTTAATGAACAGCACCCTCAAAGCTTGGATTTTTGCCCTGCGCCCTCGAACTTTGCCGCTATCGCTTTCGGTAATTTTTTTAGGTGCTGGTCTTGCCGCCGTGGATGAAGCATTCTCCTTACCTATTTTTTTACTAATTCTTATAACTGCCGTGCTCTTGCAAGCTCTTTCAGATCTTGCCAATGACTATGGTGATGCAAAAAATAACCTTGACGGAAAGGATAGGGTGGGCCCAACTCGAGCTGTGTCTTCTGGCCAGATAAGCGCCAAGCATATGCTTGCGGGCATATACCTTATGATTATATTAATTATATCAAGCTCTTTACTGCTTTTTAGCCAAAGCTTTGGCACAAACTTAAAGCAATGGTTTAGCTTTATTGTGTTGGCTTGTTCTGCCATTTGGGCGGCAATATGCTATACTATGGGTAAAAATCCTTATGGCTATAAGGCAATGGGCGATTATTTTGTCTTTATATATTTTGGGCTTGTGGCAGTACTTGCTTCATACTATCTTTTTACGCATAGTCTTGTAAATGCTCCAATTTTTCCAGCCATTGCCGCAGGATTATTTGCAACGTCCGTGCTTAATATCAATAATATACGTGATATGGAAGGGGATAGAAAAAACGGAAAGATAACCCAAGCCATTAAGTTTGGCCCCATAGGGTCAAGGGTTTATCAATTATGTTTGGTGTTTGGAGGTATTTTAGCTTGGGTAGCGCACCTTTTCATAAACTATTCCATATGGACGGTGGCAATATTAACGCTGACATTGCCCATTGTTTTCAGTGCTTATAAAGTTTTTATAACATTTGATGCTAAAATACTTAATAAACAATTAAAAATCACAGCCTTAAGCATTGCAGCCTTTCATACAGTTATGGCAATTATTTTGCCAAGTCTTGCTTAGAACTCAAATCGGAATGACGGGCCTAGAAACTACTTTTTACTTTTATCAAGCCAATAATCTAGGGTATTGTATAAAATGTCTGGCGAAATTGGCTTGGTTACGTGGTCATTCATGCCGTTTTTAAGGCTTTTTTCCTTATCGCCAGTCATGGCGTGGGCAGACATGGCCACAATGGGTAAGTTAGCAAATTTTGGATTTTTTCGTATGGCCCTTGAAGCCGTAAGACCATCCATAACGGGCATTTGAATATCCATGAGCACAAGGTCGTAGATATTTTCATTAAGCATTTCAAGGCATTCTTGTCCATTGCCAGCAATGTCTAATGTATATCCAACACTGCGCAACAGTTCCTCAGCAATTATTTGATTAATTTGATTATCTTCAACTAACAATAAATGTCCAGAATATGAACGTTTTTCTTGTTTTTGAATAGCGTCTGAAGGTGAAATTATGGCAACATCTTCATCGGCAAGCTCAAAAACAGCTGTGAATAAGAAGTTTGACCCCTTGCCTGGCGTGCTTTCTACCCAAATTTCACCGTTCATCATGTCCACAATATTTTTAGAAATGGCAAGCCCAAGGCCAGTCCCACCATATTTACGAGTGACGGAAGTATCAGCCTGTGTAAAAGCAGTGAATAAGGTTTTTATTTGATCCTCACTTAAGCCAATACCCGTGTCTGAAACCTTAAAGTGACAATGTAATTTATTATTATCATCTTTTTTGCTTATTATTTCTACGCCAATGCCGCCTTTTCCAGTAAATTTAATGGCATTGCTCACAAGATTAAGTATAACTTGTTTTAAGCGTAAGGGGTCACCCAAAATGGGCGTGGTAGCATAATCACCTTCATCCATATAACAATGCAGGCCCTTGTCGCGTATGGCATGTCCAAAGAGGCTTTCAAGCTCTGAGCAAACATCATGTATGGTAAAGGGGGTATTTTCCATATCAAGCTTGCCAGCTTCAATTTTAGAAAAGTCCAAGATATCATTAATAATACGCAAAAGCTCATTGGTGGAAAACAGGGCATTTTGCATATAATTTCTTTGCATTTCGTCAAGGTTTGTACTTGATAAAATATGCAATAGGCCCAAAATACCATTCATGGGTGTGCGGATTTCGTGGCTCATATTGGCTAAAAATTCGCTTTTGGCTTGGGCACTTTTTTCAGCGGCTTCCTTAGAAAGTTTAATTTCTTCAAGCATTTTATGGGTTCCGCGCAAGTCATGCACATAAGAAATAAAAAGCTCCTCATTCTCAATGTGGGCCCGCACAAGTGTTACTTCTAAGGGAAGTTTATTGCCAGTACTCGTTTTGGTTACAAACTCAAAGTTGCTAAGACCAGTTTTAGCAACTTCAGCAAATTTTTCTTGAAGTAGCAGGGTAGAGTTTGATCCGTCAGGCTGTGTAGGCGGGTAGAGGTTCATGACATTGTCAATATAGTCTTGTTTTGTATTAAACTCCCTAAGTTCAAGAGCCTTTTCATTACAATCAACTATTTTCATGTCAGGTGTGAGAAGATTAATACCCAAGGGGACGCCGTTTAATATGGCTTCAGTGCGCTTTTCTGCAGCTTGAGCTTTTTTGCGACTTGCTTCTACTTCTCGTAAATCCCTATAAAAAACAACAATCATTTTTTGATTATTATGTATAACATGCACAGCAGTTGCTTCTGTAGGAAGCTCGTTGCCATGAATATCAAGTCCCATCCAATAACCTGTTACTACATCTTCCGTATTGGTTCTTAGTAAGTTTTCTTGTATTCTTTGAATAGATGGAACTCCATCAGGCTGCAATTCGGGGTAAAGCTTAGGTATATTTGCTAAAAATTCTTCCTTACTATTTAAGCCAAAAGTCTTATACATAGCATGGTTACAATCGATTGGCATAAAGTTTTCATCCCAAATCAAAGCACCAAAAGGGCTTGCATCAAGCATGATTTGGGTATACTCGTTGGCCTCTTTTATTTTGGCTATGCTAGCATGCTGTTCACGCAAATCTCTTAAAAATACGAGCAAAACTTTTTTGCCATGCACAGTGCTTGGAATAAACATGGCATCTAGGGGAATTTCTTCACCATTGGTATTCATTTGCGTCCAATTTTTACGCAAATATCCATGCTCAAGTGCATCATTTATATATTTACGAGCAAGCTCATCAGACTTCCTGCCGTCTGGTTGAAATTCTGGGACTATTTCTTTGAAATTTTTTATAAAATCTTCAGGGTTTTTAAATCCAAAAAGGCGGGCAGTCTCTTGACTTGCTTCAATCATCTTATGGTCGTGTGACCAGATTTGTGCAGCTAGAGGCATAGAGTCAAGCATGACCTTCATGCGCTCATTGGCAACTTGTACTTCTTCTTGTGTTTTTTGTAATTGATCTACTAATCTAGCAAGACTTGCTTCAAAGTCTTTTTGCTTGGTAATATCAACAATGGCCCCCACAAGGCCCTTTTCACCTGTTTGAGAAGCAACAAAGCCTTTACTCCAATACATGGTTGAAGCTTTTTTTTGCTCCGTTTCAAAAGGCATTTCATAGTGAATTTCTGATGTATTTTTAATAAGATGCAAATCTTCAGCTTGATATTTATTGCGGTCTTCCGCAGGTAAATGCTCTAAATCCAATACAGAAGTACCTAATAAATCACTACTTTTAACATTGAAAAAATCTTCATATGCCTTATTGAGGATGCAAAATTTTGCATCCTCAGTTTTGGCAAAAACAGGCATGGGTATAGCATCAACAAGTGCTTCCATAAAATGGAGCTTGCGGCGAGTTTCTTCCAACTCGCTC
>CAYJNE010000010.1:6661-20437 GCA_964371345.1 uncultured Desulfovibrionaceae bacterium
ATCAACAAGTGCTTCCATAAAATGGAGCTTGCGGCGAGTTTCTTCCAACTCGCTCTGAAGCTTACTATAATCTTCCGTAGATATGTCTGACTTTTCTTTTTTCATAATTATTTTAGTGTTTTATATATTATAATTTGTTGTCTGTTGTTTTTTCATACACCTTATTTAGTATTGATACAAGTAAAATTTATGAAAAAAATATACCAATAATTAGTTAGTTATTTTCCATTCAGGGCTTTAATTTCTGCCTTTGTTAGTTCCCGAACTGCACCAGCCTCCAAATCACCTAAAAGTACAGGCCCTTGCGCAATGCGAATAAGCTTAAATATAGTTAAGCCTAAATCACGGCACATACGCCGAATTTGGCGGTTAATACCTTGGCTTAAAGTCATTTCCAAAAGCGTTGTGGACGTTTGCGCATTGGGTGGGCGCACCACTTGAACTTCTACTGGGGCAAGCTTTTCACCCTCCTTTAATGTCATGCCACTTTGCATGGTTTTGAGCAGGGCAGGGCTCACTTCTTCTCGTATAAGAACTCGATATGTTTTAGTAAAATTATGACTTGGGTGGGATAATTTTTGCGCAAAATCACCGTCATCGGTCAAAATTAACACACCTTCTGAAAAATAATCCAACCGTCCAACGCTAAAAAGCCTTTTATTTCGCCATTTTTCAGGTAAAATATCAAAAACTGTATCACGACCTTCGGGGTCACTCGCTGTGCACATGGTTTGCACAGGCTTGTGTAATAATAAATAACAACGAGTTAGACTACGCTTAACTTCTTGGCCGTCTACGCAAAGCACATCATGTGGCAAAACTTTAAAGCTTAGCTCGGTAACAATATTACCATTAACACTAACTTTTGCGGAGGTAATGAGTTCCTCAGCTTTGCGCCTTGAACACACACCAGCATCAGCAAGAGCCTTATTAATGCGCACGCTATCATGTGCTGTATCATCAGCAATGGGGATATTTTTGGGTTCAATGTTTTTCGGACTGGATTTTGACTTGTGCTTGGGAGGCATTTTAAGCTCCTAAAATTTTTTATGCATATAAAATGTCACAATTTTTTTTTAGCGACCTTGCAACATATGAAAGAATTATGTCTTTTGTGTGACAATGGATATTTTTCCGCTTGATTAATAATACTGTGAATTGTTAAAAAGCGAAAGCTCTTATAAGCCTTTATGTTTGAAATTTTATGGGTTGGGTTATTTGTATAAAATGTTTTATGACAGTGCAATAAAAAGCTTGTTTTTGTTAATATCCTAATTTTATTCAAAATCCACATTAGCAAAGTTTACATAATTATCATTATGAGACATTATAATATAAAATCAGCCCCTCAAAAATAACCCTACCCCATAGTCGTGCTTGCCATGAATGCGTACACAAAGTATAAATGCCTTTGCTATGGCAAAAATGCCATAAAGGAGTTTTCATGGGTTTTTTAAGTGCATCATGTAGTTTCACTCGTTTTCGTATCATTGATGAGGTTCCAAAGGATTTATGGGGCCAAATTCCAGACAAGCTCAAACAATTTGCTTTTCAGGATATTGATGATGTGCCGCTTGAGCGTGGCTTTGGTTGGACTTGCTTTGAGGACATGCTTGATATGCAGTGGCACACTGCCCCACCACAAAAAGGTGCGTATATCGTATTTTCTCTACGTTTAGACACTCGCCGAGTGCCTTCTGGGGTCATTAAAAAGCATTTTGCCCTTGCCATGAAGGACGAAAAGCAAGGCTTAATGGAGCAAAATAAGAAATTTATTAGCCGTGAACGCAAAAAAGAGCTTAAAGAACAAGTGGTTTTGCGCTTGCGCAATCGTTTTTTGCCTGTTCCTGCTGAGTTTAATGTACTTTGGGCAACGGACACAAATACTGTTTGGTTTGCTTCAACTCAAGGTAAAATGATTGATATGTTTACAGAATATTTTACTCAAACCTTTGATTTGCACCTTGAACAAATGATACCATACAACCTTGCCATGACCATATTAGATGAGGCCCAACTAACGCATTTAGACCGCCTTGAGCCCACGCACTTTGCTACGGAGTAAATATGAATACATATCTTGGAGAAAGCACAGATATAATATTGGGCCAAGAGTTTTTGACTTGGCTTTGGTATAAAAGCGACACCTCGCCCAAGGAATTTGCGGACAAAAAGGGCGTGCCCTTTGCCGTTTCCATGGAGCAACGCATAGTTGTGCAAGGCGGTGAAGGTGAAAATTTAGAAACAGCTTCCGTTTCTGGATCTCTTTCACCCTTGCGTGAAGCCCGCCTTGGCCTCATTACTGGCAAAAAAGTCACCAGAGCCGTGGTACGCTTTGAACAAAACGACCTTGATTGGCAAGTATCCTTAAGGGCTGAAGATTTATCCTGCAATAGCTTACGCACCCCAAAGATTGAAAAAGAATCTGAAGATGACGACCCAGACGCCTTTTTGCTAGAAAAAATATATCTTATGGAATTATGCCTTGGCTTGCTTGACGCACTTTATGCCCAATTTTTACAATTGCGCTTATCCAGTGCGTGGCAGGCAGAAGTACAAAAAGTGCGTGACTGGATGCAGTCAAGTAACTAATAAATTAGCGGAAATTTTATAATGCCCCCTACCCCAAATAAAAATATATCTTCCATTGCATTGCGCATTGTACGCAAATTTTTATGGATGTTACTTGTATTTTGGGGCATTACCGTCATAAGCTTTGCGGTTATTCACCTAGCTCCAGGCTCACCAACGGATATGGAAACAACCCTTAACCCACTGGCAGGAGAAGCCGCAAGACAACGCCTTGAAGCTCTGTATGGCCTTGATAAACCCCTATATGAGCAATATGCCAACTGGCTCTTTAGGCTTGTGCAGCTTGACTTTGGCAACTCCATGTCCTCTGATTCACGCCCAGTCATAGACAAGATTATGGAGCGGCTCCCCCTAACGGTTGGCATGAACGTCATTGCTTTAATTTTAACTTTAAGTATAGCCATTCCCATTGGCGTATTATCAGCGTGGAAGCAAAATTCTTGGCTAGATAGAGGCATCACCATTCTTGTGTTTTTAGCCTTTGCCATGCCTGGTTTTTGGTTGGCCCTACTCTTAATGCTATTTTTTGGCATAGAAAATACGTGGCTACCCATTTCAGGCCTTACATCATTACATTATGAACAGCTCTCCCCTATTGCTAAGGTATGGGATATTATATCACATTTGATTTTGCCCTTAACCGTATACACCATTGGGGGCATTGCTGGCATGTCTCGCTTTACTCGCTCCTCCATGCTTGAAGTTTTGCGCCAAGATTATATTTTAACCGCAAGGGCCAAGGGCCTGCCCACAAATAAAATCATTTTTCATCACGCCTTGCGCAACGCACTTTTGCCAGTAATTACCTTACTTGGTCTATCTGTACCTGGCCTCATTGGGGGCAGTGTTATTATTGAGTCTATCTTTGGATTACCTGGCCTTGGGCAACTTTTTTATGCCGCAGTTATGGCCCGTGATTATACTATGATTATGGGCAATTTAGTACTTGGGGCTGTGTTAACCTTACTTGGCAATGTGCTTGCTGACGTTGCTTATGGCTTTGCTGACCCTCGAATCCGCACTGCAAAGGAAGCTGCATAATGGCAGATACAAAGCTATTTTTAGGGCGAAAGCTAAAGAAACACTTGATGTTTATTCTAGGCTTTGGCTTAGTATTTATTATGTCCGCAGCGGCTATTTTAGCCCCGTGGCTTGCACCCTATGACCCCACTGCACTGCACCTTGATGCAATCCTTCTTGCCCCATGCGCAGAGTTTCCTCTAGGTACTGACCAACTGGGCCGCGATGTGCTTTCTCGCTTGCTTTATGGCGGGCGCATTTCGCTTTGGGTGGGCTTTGTGGCTGTGGGTATTTCCATAAGTATTGGTCTCTTATTGGGGCTGATTTCAGGATATTTTGGCGGATTAGTTGATGAAATGATTATGCGTGGCGTTGATATTATGCTTTGCTTTCCTTCATTCTTTCTAATTTTAGCCATAATCGCATTTTTAGAGCCAAATTTAACCAATATTATGATTGTAATTGGTTTTACATCATGGATGGGCGTTGCTCGCTTGGTACGGGCAGAAACACTAACCCTACGTGAGCGAGACTTTGTTTCCGCGGCTCGCCTCTGCGGTGCCAGTAACAAGCGTATTTTAGGTGTACACATTTTACCAAACGCCTTAAGTCCAGTGCTTGTTTCCGCAACCTTAGGTATTGCTGGGGCTATTCTCATTGAATCTTCCCTAAGCTTCTTGGGCCTTGGCGTGCAACCCCCCATTCCAAGCTGGGGTAATATGCTCCTAGAGGGAAAAAATGTATTAGAAATTGCCCCTTGGATGTCGCTATATCCTGGACTTTCCATACTAATTACCGTACTTGGCTATAACTTACTTGGTGAAAGTTTGCGTGATATTTTAGACCCAAGGCTTAGACATTAAGGATTGTTATGCTTGAGTTTTTAAGAATACAAGGCCTTGCCCTCATTGAAAATATGGAGCTTGAATTTGCTTCTGGTATAAATGCCCTTACTGGTGAAACTGGTGCTGGCAAAAGCTTTATTTTAAAGGCCATAAATTTCCTCTTAGGTGAGAAAATGTCTGCAGACATGGTGCGACAAGGTTATGAAAAAGCGCAAGTAGAAGCCATATTTATCCGTAATAATGAAGAATTTTTCATACGCCGTGAACTTATGGCAGAAACGGGCCGCAGTAGGCTTTATATTAATGATGCCCTAAGCTCTCAAGACTCTGTGCGGGAACTGCGCCCAAGCTTAATTGTGCATACCAGCCAGCACGGGCAACAAAAATTGTTGCAACAAAGCTATCAGGCCGCACTTATTGAAAATTCTCTCCCAGACAAAAGCCTTTTAGAGCAAAGAAACACCCTGCTGCATGCCCTAGAACAACTTTGTGCAGAGCGCAAAGCCATGCAACATAAATATGATACATTGGCAGAACGGCGTGAACTTTTAGAGATGCAACAACTTGAAATAGATAAAGTATCTCCAGAACCCAATGAAGAAGAAAGACTTGAGGCCTTGCGCTCTCAAGCTAGAGATGTTTCAGAGCAAGTGGCCTATTTTGAAACTGCCCTAACCCTCCTGCACGGCAATGAAGGCCCAGGCCTCATGGATATTTTAAGCAATTTTGAACGCCAAATTGAAGCCATTTGTAATTATGATCAAAGCTTTACCGAAGATTTAGCCGCCATATCAGCTTTAAGAGAATTATTGCCGCATATGGAATCTCGTATGCGCAAAACTCCGCAAGCTTCTGATATTGATATGGATGCGCTGGAATCTCGCCTTTACGCACTTGCTCAGCTAAAAAGAAAATTGCACCGCCCTCTTGATGAAATACTTAAACTACGCTTGGAAATAGATGAAAATATTTCATTTTTAGATTCATGCGCACTTGACCTAAAACGCCTTGAGCGTGAAGAACAAGAGCTCATCCAAAAACTTAAAGCTGTGCTTGATATACTTATTCCACAACGCCGCAATGCGGCAAGCACCTTTAGTGCGGAACTTGAACAAGCCCTAAAAGGCCTAGGTTTTTCCAATGATGTGCGGGTAATTATAGACTTTGTGCCCGTAAAACTTTGGGAAGGTATTGAAGACGAAAAGGCCCGCATACTTTGGGCTCCAAACCCTGGTCAAGCCCCGCAGCCATTAGATAAAATCGCATCTGGTGGCGAGCTATCACGCTTTTTGCTAGCTCTTGTGAGTACGCAATCTACCCATGAGCACGCCACCTATATTTTTGATGAAGTGGACGCAGGTATTGGCGGCATGACCCTACACAAAGTGGCAGAACGCTTGCAAATGCTCGCCAAACAACGCCAAATGCTACTCATTACCCACTGGCCACAGTTGGCAAGTCACGCTACCAAACATTTTCATGTTTCAAAAACCGAAAATGAAGGCCATACCTTCACCCAATGCAAAGCCTTGAACACAGCAGAACGCGAAATTGAGCTTAAACGCATGAGTGGTGAGATGTAAGGAGCATTTATGCAATTTGATCCATATTATTATCCATATCCTTCAAGGCGCAATGTTATTTTTGGCAAAAATATGGTGGCAACGTCACAGCCCCTTGCGGCTGAGGCTGGCTTGCAAATTTTGCGTAAAGGCGGCAATGCCATTGACGCAGCCATTGCCACTGCCGCTTGCCTCACCGTGGTTGAGCCGACCAGTAATGGCATTGGCGGTGATGCCTTTGCTCAAGTTTGGGTCAATGGTAAATTGCACGGCCTAAATGCCAGCGGCCCCGCCCCTGCCCTGCTTAATTTAGAAGCAGTACATAAGGCAGGACACAAAACCATGCCCGAGCGTGGGCTTTTGCCCATTACTGTACCTGGTGCGCCCTCAGCTTGGGCGGCTTTAAGTGAGCGTTTTGGCAACCTTTCATTAAAAGAATGCCTTGCCCCTGCCATAG
This sequence comes from uncultured Desulfovibrionaceae bacterium, assembly GCA_964371345.1. GTDB lineage: Bacteria > Desulfobacterota > Desulfovibrionia > Desulfovibrionales > Desulfovibrionaceae > CAYJAD01. The sequence goes on from CAYJNE010000010.1 coordinate 13,138, forward strand.
CTTATGCCGAGCACGGCTTCCCCATTGCCCCCATAACAGCGCAATTATGGCAAAATGCCTACGAGTTATATGCAGATTACTACAAAAAAACCAATGATGCCTCAATAAAGCACTGGTTTTCAACCTTTGCATCCAAGGGGTGTGCGCTCGGGGGATATGCTCCAAAGGTTGGCAGTATTTGGCGATTACCAGAACAAGCCAGCACTTTAGCTGATATTGCCGAAACCAATGCCAAAAGCTTTTATGCAGGTAGTTTAGCCAAGAAAATTGATGAGTTTATGCAAAAAATGGGTGGTTTTTTACGGGCCGATGATTTGCAAGATTATAAGCCAGCATGGGTTGAGCCCATTTGCACAGAGTATCGTGGGTATAATGTGTGGGAAATACCTCCCAATGGGCAAGGGATTATTTCCTTAATGGGCTTAAATATTATGCGTAATTTTGATTTAAGCACTGCGGATAATCCAGATACAATACATAAAGTTATTGAGGCCACAAAATTGGCTTTTGTGGACGGGCTTTTGCACATAGCAGACCCAAAACATATGCAGGTGAGTGTTGAGGATCTTTTAAGTGCTGACTTTGGGGCCATGCGTGCTGCATCCATAGAAAAAGAAGCCCTTGAACCATTACCACTTACCCCGCCCAAGGGTGGCACTGTGTATCTTGCCACTGCCGATGCTGAGGGCAATATGGTATCATACATTCAGAGTAATTATACAGGCTTTGGCTCAGGCGTTGTGGTGCCAGATACGGGCATTGCTCTGCAAAATCGTGGGGCTTGTTTTAAGACTGATCCTAGTCATGTAAATTGTGTTGCCCCAAAAAAGTTACCATATCACACCATTATTCCAGGTTTTATTACTGAGGCAAATTCAAAAAAATCTGGTAACTCCCCTACTTCCACTGGCCCTTTTGGCCCTTTTGGCCCTTTTGGAATGATGGGCGGCTTCATTCAACCCCAAGGCCATATAATGCTCATGCATAACATTATAGATAGGCACTTAAACCCGCAATCTGCCTTAGATGCTCCTCGCTTTAGGTGGACAAACGGGCGCACTGTACAAGTGGAAGCAAACTTCCCCGAAGCCCTTGCTAATGCCCTAAAGCGCAAGGGGCACGACATACATTATGGAAAAATTGACGATACAGACTTTGGACGTGGGCAAATTATCTGGCAATATAGGGATGAGCAAGGAATAGCTCATATGGGCGGGACGGAGCCGCGCACAGACGGGCAAATAGCCACTTATTAAAACGATTTTCTTATTTAAAAAAATGTTTTAATGTAATATGCTAATATGATTTATATTTAAATACAGAAATAAGAAATATAAAAAATAAGGCTGTTCAAAAAATAGTGAGATACAAGGAAGGTTAAAATTTTTTGAGGGCGTATAGGACTCTTATGGTCCATACCCCGAAAAAAATTTTAATATTACGCAGTAGATTGCTGTTTTTTGAACAGCCTTGTTATTGTACGGGAGCATGTTTATCCAGCCCCACTGTCGCAATAAGTACGGCAACAAGAGCCACAGATAAGCTTATAATAAGTACATTCCAGCCCCACTGTGCATAAATAAAACCAGGGAAGTATGAGCCAATAGCCCCGCCCATATAGTATACCGAGAGGTACAAGCCATTAACTGCGCCCTTATCTCTATCACTCATGCGGTTAACAAGACCAGGGCTAATGCTATGTTCCATAAATTGACCAGTACACACCATAAACATGGCTAAGAATGTATAAATGGGATTTGGTAAAAAAAGCAATGCCATAGCACACAAATATATGCCCATGCCAAGGCGTATGGCTCTAACCCTACTGCCCACGGCATTACTAATTTTATGTGAGCATAAAGCAATGAATATCCCAATACCATAGCCTAAATATACCAAAGAAATACGCCATTCTGTCATATTATCGCTGATTTGATTAAGAAAAAATGGCAAATAGGTAGACAAAGCCACAAATACAAAAAAACCACATCCGTCAATAAATAAAATTCGCTTTATGCCTTTTGTACATAAAATTTGGTAAAATTCTGTATATTTTATGGGTTTAAATGCATTTTGAGAGCGTTTTTTCAACTGAGCAATGGGAATTAGCAAAATAAAAAATAATATCGCAAGGGTTATGAATACCATTTTCCAACCCCAAAGGGTGGCAACTCCCCCACTAAGCATACGCCCAGTAAGCCCGCCTAAAATGGTTACAGCAATGTAAATAGCCAGTGCATTTTGTAGATGTGTTCCTTGAAACTTTGCCGAAATATGGGCCATAATGCACGTTAATATGGCAGGAATTACCAAACCATGAATGAGGCGAAAAAACAAAAAAGCACTGAAGGATGAGGTAAAATAAATCCCGAAGCAGCTAGCACACAATAAAGCCACACAAGCTCTTAATACATGCTTTGTATCAAGGGAACTTAGAAAAAAACCATAAATAAGTGGTGCAATTCCAAGGGGAATAAGGATAACGGTCATAAGCAAAGCAATGGTGGCATCAGTATGTTCAGGATAGGTTTTTTGAATGGTATAAAGCAAGGGTTGTGGAGCATACATTACCGAAAAAGTTAATAAAGTCACCGCTAAAAGCGTTAAAAACTCCTTGGTAAGTATGGTTTTTTGCTCAGTCATGACGACCACCCTTTTATAATGCATTCACGCGTTTAAAAATAATACATAGCTTAAACTTAGTAAAATGTTTTTCATGTCATAACAAAAGGCTTTAACAAAAAATAAAATTAGTTATTATAGTATATTATGCCATAATAAAGTTCAGCAGCGCACAAGTTTTTATATATTTTTTTGCTCTACACCTTCACATAATACATTTTCAGCTTATATATTGAATGCGTACAAAGTTTACGCTATCATATGCCAAGCCATGTTTTGGTTCATATGTATGCTTATATTAAGGAGAATTTATGACTAATTTACGCAAACTTACAACGGGTCTTGCCCTGTGCTTCGTTTTTATTGCAGCCAACGTGGCCCAAGCAGCAGGACTACCAGACTTCGCAGAACTTGCAGAAAAATCCGGCGCGGCCGTAGTTAATATTGGTACAGAAAAAACCCAACCCAAAGGACGCACCAACCCAGGATTTAACGAATTTTTCCGCAATGTCCCCCCAGGCTTTGAAAAGTTTTTTGACCAATTTGAGCAATTTCACAATAACCAGCCTCAGCGCAAGCAACGCTCCCTAGGCTCTGGATTTATTGTTTCTGAGGACGGCTACATTGTTACCAACTACCACGTAGTATCTGGTGCGGATATAATTAATGTTAACCTACAAGGTGCCACTGGCAAGGCAGATGCCATTCCCGCAACCCTTGTGGGCTCTGATGAAGAAACCGACATCGCTCTCTTAAAAGTTGAAGTTAAAGAAAAACTACCATTCTTAACCTTTGCCGATTCCGACAAGGCAAAAGTTGGTGAATGGGTGCTTGCCATTGGCAATCCATTTGGCCTTGAACATACTGTAACTGCTGGCATTCTTTCCGCTAAAGGGCGCAATATCAACGCTGGACCATTTGATAATTTTTTACAAACTGATGCCTCCATTAACCCCGGCAATAGCGGCGGCCCCCTACTTAATTTGGCAGGGGAAGTTGTGGGCATAAACACAGCCATTATTGCCAGTGGGCAAGGCATTGGTTTTGCCATTCCAAGTTCCATGGCCTCACACATTACAGAGCAATTAAAAGCTGGTAAAAAAGTTAGCCGTGGTTGGATTGGTGTTACAATTCAAGATATTGATGAAAATTCTGCCAAAGCCTTGGGCCTTGATAAGCCCCAAGGTGCACTCATTGGCAATGTAATGCCAGGGGAACCTGCTGACAAAGGCGGCATCAAGGCTGGTGATGTAATTATTGCTATAAATGACAAGAATGTTGAAGATTCAGCCGCCCTCTTACGAGCCATTGCTGAACAAAAACCTGGTAGCAAAGCCAAGGTTACAGTACTGCGTAACGGTGCAAAGAAAGTACTAACTGTAACCCTTGGCGAACGCACTCAAGACCAGTTAAACGCTCAACGTGGTGGCTCTGATAAGCCAAGCAAGGAACACGAAGCCGCAAGCCTTGGTATTGCCGTGCGTCCCCTAACCGCAGATGAAGCCCGCCAACTTGAAACCCCCAAGGGGCAAGGCCTGCTTATAGTTGATGTGGAGCAAGGTAAATCCGCTGCAGAAGCTGGTTTGCGCTCTGGTGATGTTATTCTCGCTGCCAATATGGTACCCGTTAAAAGTACCCAAGAGCTTGCAAAAATTATTAAAGAAGTTAGCAAGCGTGGTGCTGTAATGTTGCAAATTAAACGCCGTGGTGATACGTTCTTACGGGCGGTACCGCTTGGTAATAATAAGAAAAAGTAATTATCATAGCCTTATAAAATACTTAAACAAAAGCCCCGCCATGGGGCTTTTGTCATAAAATGGAGAAGAATATGGCAGTACATCCACATGCTGGAAAATTACCCACCCCCCATATGCTCTGTAACATACCAGAGCTTATGGCCTCATACTACACAGAATTTCCTTCTCCAAGCAATCCACAAGAGCGTGTTTCCTTTGGTACATCAGGACATAGAGGCACATCATTAAAGTGTAACTTTAATGAAGAACATATCTACGCCATAACGCAAGCCGTATGTGATTATCGCAAAAACAACAATATAAACGGCCCACTTTTCTTAGGCCTAGATAGTCACGCCTTATCCGAAGCGGCATACCGCTCTGCCCTTGAAGTGTTAGTTGGCAATAATGTGCAAGTACACATTGCAAAAAATGGTGTTTTTACCCCTACTCCTATAATTTCACATGCTATTTTAACTTGGAACAAGAAAAATCCTACCAATTTAGCAGACGGCATTGTCATAACCCCTTCGCATAATCCGCCTCAAGACGGTGGATTTAAGTACAATCCACCCCACGGTGGGCCAGCTGAAAGCTCCATTACTAAAAATATTGAAGAAAGAGCCAATGAACTCCTAGCTCAAGATAATAAAGATGTTAAATTAATTCACTCAAGTGCTGTGCGTAACTCCGCCCTTGTGCAAGAGTACGACATGCAAGGCAATTATATCGCCGACCTTGAAAATGTACTTGATATGAAAGCCATTGCCGCATCTGGCCTTAAATTGGGCGTTGACCCTCTTGGCGGCGCAAGCCTTGCCTGCTGGGAAGCCATAGCTGATTATTATAAGCTAAACCTAACCGTAGTTAATAAGGAATACGACCCCACTTTCCGCTTTGTATCATGCGATAAGGACGGTAAAATCCGCATGGATTGCTCATCCCCCTACGCCATGAATAGCCTACTCACCATTAAAGATAAATACGACCTTTCCTTCGGGTGCGACCCCGATGCCGATAGACACGGCATAGTCACACCCTCTGGCCTCATGAACCCCAACCATTACCTTGCCGCTGTAACGTCTTATATTTTCAAAGCACGCCCAGATTGGGCCAAAAACGTAGGCATTGGCAAAACCCTTGTTACCTCAGCCATGCTTGACCGTGTGGGCCATGAACTTGGTAAAAATATTATAGAAATGCCCGTTGGCTTTAAATGGTTTGTACCACACCTACAAGACGGAACTTGCGGCCTTGGCTGTGAAGAAAGTGCTGGGGCTTCAATATTACGCAAAAATGGCGAAGCTTGGACCACAGATAAAGACGGTATAATACTCTGCTTACTAGCCGCTGAAATGACAGCCAAAGAAGCCACACCCGATAAAATATACGCCGATCTTGTTAAAAAACACGGCGAAGCCTTCTACCAACGCCTTGACGCACCCGCTAGCGATTTAACCCGCACTGCCCTACTAAGTGCCAAAAAAGAACAAATAAAAATTGACTCTGCAGGCGGTGAGCCCATTACCCAAATTCTAACCACAGCACCTGGCAATGATGCACCCATTGGCGGAGTTAAAATCGTCACCAAAAGTGGCTGGTTTGCCATTCGCCCGTCTGGTACGGAAGATATTTGCAAAATATACGCAGAAAGCTTTGATAGCGAAGAACATTTAGGCAAGCTACAACAAGACGCCATAGCACTACTTGAAGTATTAGTTAAAGGTTAATCATTTTGTTAATTTTTAAAGTTTTATCCATTAAGGATTTAAGAGAAGAGAGTTTTTCATAGGCAATAAATAAATTTAAAAATTTATTAACAATCTCTTCTCGAGCCTCATTATTTTTAAGCGTATATTCTTCTACTTGCTCTGGTGTATTGCCTTTATTAGGTATTGGATCCAATAAAAAAATTTTTAATTTATCTGGATTTAATTGGTCTAAGCATTTATTCACATCTTCTACTAAGTCTTCGTCGGAAGCAGTTAAATTATATAATAATTTAATTTCTATACACTCAAACTGTTTTTGTGTGATGAATTCAGCAATTATTTTTTTTACATAAATAGATATCATCGCATGTAATCTTTTTTTCTCAAGCTCATATTCTAAAAAAGTCTGCGCATTTTTTTTAATCTCTTCACTAGATAAACTAGTAAGAAATTCCATGGTTATATTGGGGATTTCTTGTAACTTTTTTTGCTCGTTTTCTGCAAGTGAGTTTATTTTATTTTTAAAAACGTCATTATAATCAATTGCACAGAAAAGAATATCTATCATTTGCCAAGCAAAATGGGGAAGGGGTAAATTAACTACTGCCATTTGTATTTCATGTTTACTTGCACTATTGTTGGTTTTTAGACTTTTAATATAGTTAAATTGTGCTGTATCCTTTATTAATATTTCTTTTATAATTGAAATGTTATATAGATTTTGAGCTAGTTTTTGGTATAAATTATAACGCCTTTCATATAGCATATTCTTTTCTTCACGTTGTGATATTATTATAGGGATTTTTATTAGTAGGTAAGTTATAAATAATGTAAAAAATCCTAAAATAACAGCAAAAAGGACTTGGTAAAGGGTTGATAATTCATTTACCTGTTTAAGATAAGCAGTAAAGTTCGAGGGGAATAGTGCTGGTATTACAAATATTGTTACAGAAAACAGTCCAAAAACTATAAGGGCTGTTTTTAAAAATACCTCTATAATTTCTATGGTGTTTTTTCCGTTGTAAATACTATGAGTTGTGTTACTCATGGGTACCTCTTCTTATATTTCCTGATTCTCTCAATAAAAAAACAATTTTTGTTGTCAGCACAAAGGATAATCATTGTCGAATTTTTTTTACTATACCTTTCTCTCAAAAAATTTCTAATAAATATTAAATCCTACCACTTTTGTTTACGGTATTCTTCTAAAGCTTTCTTTTGCTCTGCGAA
>CAYJNE010000011.1:0-1918 GCA_964371345.1 uncultured Desulfovibrionaceae bacterium
TCAAATTTGTTAAAGCCAGTGCTTGCCAGTGGTGAAATGCGCTGTATGGGCTCAACCACGCATGAGGAATTTCGTAACCACTTGGAGAAGGATAGGGCCCTTTCGCGGCGTTTTCAGCGCATAGATATTCGTGAGCCTTCTGAGACTGAGTGCTTTGCTATTTTGCAAGGTTTGCAAGGGCGTTATGCCGAGCATCACAATGTTAATTACCCAAATGCTAGCCTCAAGGCCGCAGTGGAGCTTTCTGTAAGGCACCTACAAGATAGGCTTTTACCAGATAAGGCCATTGATATTATGGATGAAGCTGGTGCCGCCGTACGCCTTAAAGTGGGTGGTGATAAAAAAACCAAGGTCAGCGTTAGTGATATTGAACGCATAGTGGCACGCATGGCTGGAGTGCCTATACGCTCTATTTCTGGGCGGGAAAAGGCCCGACTATCCACCCTTGAGCAGGATTTGCGAGAGCGAGTTTTTGGTCAAGATATAGCCATTAATCAAACAGTAAAAGCTATTTTGCGGGCAAGGGCAGGCCTTAACAGTGATGAAAGGCCAGCGGGATGCTTTTTGTTTTATGGGCCAACGGGTGTTGGTAAAACTGAGCTTGCAAGGCAACTTGCAGAAAAGCTTGGGGTGCAGTTTTTGCGCTATGATATGAGTGAATATATGGAAAAGCACGCCGTATCACGCTTTATCGGCGCACCTCCTGGTTATGTGGGCTTTGAGCAAGGCGGGCAATTGACGGAAGCTGTGCGTAAGTCACCATATTCCTTAGTATTGCTTGATGAAATCGAAAAAGCTCACGAAGATATATATAATGTACTCTTGCAGGTGATGGACTATGGAACGCTGACCGACAATACTGGACGCAAGGCCGATTTTCGTAATGTTATTTTGATTATGACCTCCAATGCTGGCGCGCGCGAAATGACCAAGAGTAATTTGGGATTTGGGGATCAACGCCCCGAAAATTTAGCTGAAAAAGGCCTTAAAGCCATAGAAGATGCCTTCGCGCCTGAGTTTAGAAATAGGCTTGATGCCATTATTCCCTTCAGCGGACTTAGCCCAGAGCTTATGGGTAATATTGTGAATAAATTTGTGGGGCAACTGGCCAAAAGTCTTACGGCGCGTAAGGTTAAAATTATTCTTACCCCAGACGCTCAGGAGTGGCTTGCGGTTAAAGGCTATGACCCCATTTATGGGGCAAGGCCCTTGCAGAGAGTTTTACGCACCGAGCTTGAAGATGTGCTCGCCCAAGAATTACTCTTTGGCAAGCTTACCCGTGGCGGTATTGTGACCGTTGATGTTGGCGAAGATGGGCTTAAATTTAGCTATGGTCTGTCTTGATGATAAGCGCATTAAATAATGAAATATGGTTTCCCCCTGTGCATGAGGCCAGAGATGGCCTTGTGGCAGTGGGGGGAGATTTAAGCCCTGAGCGACTATTATTTGGTTACGCTCAGGGCATTTTTCCTTGGTATGATGAACACAGCCCAATTTTATGGTGGTCGCCAGACCCACGTTGTGTTTTGCCCTTGGATGAATTTTATGTGTCTAAGCGTGTTCAGCGCAAAATTAAAAATGGCCCCATGCATTGCACATTAAATAAATCCTTTGATTTAGTAATTAAAAATTGCGCAACTGTAGCACGAGGGGGGCAGGGCGGAAATAGCTCCGGAACATGGATTTTACCCGAAATGCAGCTTGCATATAGGGCTTTGCACTTGCTTGGCTTTGCGCATTCTGTGGAGTGTTGGCAGGGTGAAACTTTGGTGGGAGGAGTATATGGTGTGGCCTTGGGCAAGGCTTTTTTTGGCGAATCCATGTTTCATCATGTGTCAGATGCCTCAAAAATAGCCTTGGCGTATTTAGTTTATTTGTTAAAAGAGCGAGGCTTTATGCTCTTTGATTGTCAGCAGGA
>CAYJNE010000011.1:2018-16171 GCA_964371345.1 uncultured Desulfovibrionaceae bacterium
ATTTAGTTTATTTGTTAAAAGAGCGAGGCTTTATGCTCTTTGATTGTCAGCAGGAGACTAAGCATATGCTAGCCATGGGAGCACGTTCCATTAAGCGCGTGCAATTTTGTGATATACTTGAGCAAGCATTACTTGCTGGCGGCGTGGATATTATGAATTTTGCAAGCTATGAAAGTTTAAAATAAAATGAGGCGATTTTTTAACCGCCTCATTTCTAATATTTAAGTAAATTATTCCCGCAAATTAAGCTTTATTGGGAAGATATTTTTCCATTTTTGTATTTATATTTTGCCTAGCGTCATCAAATTCTTTTTGCAGTGATTCCATAAGCTCACGTACAGAAATAATGCCGTCAATTTTAGCCACATTGGAGCCGCAGAAAGCAAAACCACGCTCTAGGTTACCCTTCATGGCGTTAATTAAAGCCATGGCGATGCAATATGGGGTGCGTTCTTGCTCGCAAGTGCTAACGCATTTGAATACGCATTTGAAAGGCTTTTTGGTGCCGTCACGCATGGCGTCTACAAATCCATTACGCAAGGCCCGCCCAGGCATACCCACGGGGCTTTTAATAATGGTTATATCATCTTGAGATGCATCAACATAACTTTGCTTAAAGCGATCATCAGCGTCACACTCATGCGTTGCCACAAAGCGTGTACCCATTTGTACGCCTGATGCACCCAAATCCATAAAACGCTTAATATCTGCACCACTATACACGCCACCTGCTGCAATAACTGGTATGGCGTAGCCCACCTTATCTTCAAGCCTTTTGGCCACATCCACCACTTGGGGCACAAGTTGCTCAAGGGCATATTCATGGCTTTGGATATCCTCAGCCTTAAAGCCAAGATGTCCGCCAGCTTTTGGCCCTTCAACTACAAAAGCATCGGGCACATAATCTGAACGGCTAGCCCACTTTTTAGCAATAACCGAAGCCGCACGAGCAGAACTCACTATGGGCACAAGCTTAGTGCGAAATTCTTCCTTTTTTTGATCGCAAACTTCACGCAAAAGTTTTGGCAATTCCATGGGAAGGCCCGCACCTGAAAATATAATATCTGCACGATGTTCAATGGAAGTTTTTACCATTTCAGAAAAGGTAGTTAAGGCCACCATAATATTTACGCCAACAATACCTTGGGTTATTTCACGGGCTTTTTGTAGCTCTTGCCTGAGTGCTCGTAAATTTGCTTCCAATGGATTTTTAGCAACATCTGGTTCCTTCATGCCAATCATGGCTCCGGCAATAACGCCAATTCCACCTTGATTTGCAACGGCTGAGGCTAATCTAGAAAGAGAAACGCCAACACCCATTCCACCTTGGATAATGGGCATGGTGGCGGTAAGTTCACCAATTTTTAATGCAGGAAAGCTCATTATTTACTCCTGTTTAATTGTATAGGCAGCAATCTAACCTTAAAAGTAAAAATGAGCAACACTTCTTTTTATGATAGTAATACTTTATTTTTGTATGGGTGCTTGGTGAAATGTGGGCAAGGTAAATATGGTGTTTCACTACTTAACATAATATAAAAGCATACTTAGTTGCACTTCTTCAGTGCCGATATTTTTATAAGCGTGGCTTACATCGGCCTTAAAGCGTATGGAATCTCCAGTATGTAAAATAAAGACATCATCTTGAATTGTAATTTCGATACTTCCCGCAAATACGGTGATATATTCCTCCGTGCCGACCATATGCGCCTCTGCTTGCAGATGCCCGTTTGCAGCAATACAAATGCGATAGGTTTCAAAATAGCGTTGCTCATCAAAGGCAAAGGCAGGATAATTAATATATTTTCCGTTGTCTGCTTCCATTTTTTCCACATCATCTTGGCGTATAATTGTAGAAAATTCTGGTGCTTGCTCCACGAGTGAAGTGAATGATACCTTATAACCGTTGGCTATTTTCCAAAGAATAGAGATGGTTGGATTAGCATCACCTCTTTCAATTTGCGCAAGCATGGAGCGGGAAACACCTGTGAGTTTTGCCGCACTATCCAAGGTTAATTTTTTTCTTTCGCGAATATTTTTGATGTTTTGTGACACGGCAGAGTTTATATTGGGCATTTTGACTGCTCCTTGCTCTCATAATATTTGTAATGCTTGACAGATATTAGTATGTGCTATTATATTGTATTTTTAGTGTTGTATAGTGATATATTTATCATGGCAAAAGTAGTGCATTATGGAGAAGGGAGTCAAGTAAAATGTTTAGTTGGTTAGGTTTTTTGACTTATGCGGGCATTACTGCCATTACCCCTGGGCCCAATAACATTATGTCCATGTCCAATGCTTCCCGTGTGGGCTTTACGCGCTCTTTGCCGTTTAATTTCGGTATATTGGCTGGATTTTGCATTGTGGTTTCGCTATGTACGCTTTTTACGTCCTTATTATCAACGCTTATTCCCATTATTGAACTGCCCATGCTTATCATTGGGGCATCTTACATATTGTACCTTGCGTGGAAGACGTGGAGCAGTAGCGATGTAATTGAAGAACGCCACGTGACGGCCTCATTTTTTACGGGGCTATCTTTACAATTTATAAATCCCAAAATTTATATTTATAGTATCGTTTCCATGGATGCCTATATTTTACCGTATTATTCCGACAATATACCCGCACTTATGGGCTTTGCTTTTTTATTGTCTTTCATAGGCTTTGTATGCACAGTGCTTTGGTCAGGCTTTGGGTCTTTGTTTAAGGTACTTTTTTCAAAATACGCCAAAGTGACCAACGGAATCATGGCCTTGCTTTTGGTGTATTGTGCTGTGAATTTGTTTTTGTAGAGCTATTCAACTTTACTTAAATAAATCTTTGTGTTTTTCAAAAAACTTTATGGCAATTTCTTTTGCCGTGCTAACACCTGCCTTTGGATCATCCACATAAAATGCAAAGTATGTCTTGCCTTGCGCTGTTTTGCTAAAGCCCACAAACCAGCTTTTGCCTCGCATATTAGAACCAGTTTTTGCAAACACTTGAACATCAGCGATACTTTGGCGCATAATGTCCTTCAGTATAGTTATGTTACTTCTTTTTATGGATGTTTTTCCTTCAAAAATGTCAGAAAGTACATACACTTGCTCTAATGGTGAAATTTTTAAGGAGGAGCTTAACCAAAAGCCATTTAACTCCGCTTTTGCATTGCTAGTGTTGCCTTTCCATTGTGAAATATCCTCATTGCCATATTTTAGCATATGCAAAAAGTGAGATATTTTATCTCTAGAAATCTTGTATGTGAGCTGATGAAAATACCACACGCAAGAAAGGCTAAAGGCTTCTGCTAAATTTACATTTTTATTCCACGCATCTAACCAGTATTTAGTACCATTGTATTGCATTTTGCTGTTTTTATTGTAAATAATGCCATATTCTAGCCCCATAAGCGTGGAAATTATCTTAAACGTTGACTGTGGTGGAGCTTGGGTGAGAGCTAAATTTTTATTATATATTTCAAGTGTGTTACGCTTTGGAGAATAAAAGACAGCAGTACCACGCACATTATCAAATATATCTGCTAAATTTATATTTTTATGGGTAGCATTTGCAAAAAATTCTTGCCTAGCAAAAGCATTTTGGCAAAGCCCAAGAAAAGCTATGGTAAAAATGACTATGCATAGCTGTTTTACAATAGTGTTATTTTTCATAGAGGATTTCCATGCACATATTTTGTCAAAAAGATTATGATTTCACCTCTAAGCATAAAGAAAGTGACTATTTATTTCGTATACTGCATATGCAAAATAGGATAGGGGTTTCCTTTAAATACAATTTTTTTTAGATAATTCTAAGCTTTTTTATTCTACCTGTACTCAGATAAACTGGCAAGTAGTAGGGTAGCAAAAATAAAAAAGGCCTATCTGAATAAAACAGATAAGCCTTTGAAATTTCTGGTAGCAAGGAGAAGATTTGAACTTCCGACATCACGGGTATGAACCGTGCGCTCTGACCAACTGAGCTACCTTGCCATTATTTGCCAAGCGGCGAAGGTGTTTTTATACAAAAGCTGTGGCTTTGGCAAGTGTTTTTTTATTTAATAAAGCATAAAATAATATACAAGCGGTGCGAGGATTAAACGATATACAGCAAAAGGCACTAGGGTCATGTGCGAAATGAGGCGCACAAACACTTTCACCGCCGCTAGTGCCGCCACAAATGAGCCAAAAATACCAAGGGCAAAAAATCCTAAATCGTCCATGGTAAACAAGTGCCAGCTTTTTAATAAATCATAACCAGTAGCCGCAACCATTATTGGTACTGCCGCAATGAATGAATATTCCGCCGCCAATTGTCGCTTGGCACCAAGGAGCATCCCCCCCATAATTGTTGCCGCTGAGCGTGAAAAACCAGGCCATAAGGCCAAGCATTGAAAGCATCCAATACCAAGGGCAAGCTTTGGGTTCATGTCGTCAAGGCTTAGAAATTGTGGTGTTTTTTCACGCCTTTCCACAAAAATCATGCAAATTGCCCCCACAACCAAGGCCATGAGTACAGTTTCTGGTGTAAAAAGATATTGCTTTATGGTGGAGTGGGCCAAAAGGCCAAATACACAAGCTGGAATTGATGTTATTATAAGTAGATATATGCCACGCAGGCCAGAAAAGCGTAAATTTGGGTCGGGTACTAAAAGCCCCCAAAAGCGTTGCCAATATAGCACCACCACCGCTAAAATGGCCCCAAGCTGAATGACCACGTTGAAGGTGTCGGCCTTTTCGCCTGTAAAATCAAGTAGGGTGCTTGCCAAAATTAAATGCCCAGTTGATGAAACGGGCAAAAATTCAGTTAAGCCTTCTACTATGCTTAGGATTATTGCAACAAAGAAATTTTCCATACATCTAAAATAAGCTAATCATCTTTATCTTTGCTAAAAAGGCGTCTTAAGCCCTCACTATCGGTGGGGCTAAGATTAAAACGCATTCCAGCATCATCTATAATAGTAAGTAAATCTCGTTCAGGGTGTTCGCTTAATGTTTCAGAGACATACACTACAGCACGCTTTAATAATTCGCTTTGATTAATGAGCTGAGACATCGTTCACCTCTTTAGGCAATAATACTGCCGTTAGGCACAGGGCCCACAACGGTTAATAATTCAAGCTTTCCGTCTTTTTCTGCCGTAAGCACCATGCCGTGTGACACAAGCCCACGTATCTTGCGAGGGGCCAAATTTGCAACCACGCACACTTGCTTGCCCACCAAGTCGGCTGGGTCAAAAAACTCAGCTAGGCCAGAAAGTATCTGCCTTGGGGCATCTTCACCAAGGTTTATTTCAAAGCGCAAAAGCTTATCAGCATTGGGGTGTTTTTCGGCAACCTCAATGGTGCCCACCCGCATTTCAACCTTCTTAAAATCATCAAAATTAAGCTCTGGTATGGCGTTTTCAGCTTCTTGAGTTTTTTCAGTTTTGGCTGGTTTTTCTGCTTTTTGAGTCTCAGCCTTGGGAGCTTTTTCTGACTTTTTATCTTGCTTATGCTTTTCTGCTTTTTCGGCAGATTCTATACGTGGGAAAACATTGGAAGTTTCCGCAATTTGCGTCCCTGCCTTTAAGATACCCCAAGACTTGGCCTCAGCCGCAAGGTCACAAGTGGGCGGAGTATTTTCGCTAGCTTCTGTGCCAAGCTGCATAAGCAGGGTTGCGGCTGTACCTGGCATAATGGGCCAAATGTGCAGGGCAATTTTATGCAAGCTTTCAAGAAGGGTATACATAATGGCTGTTAGTCGTTCCATATTCCCTTGCTTGGCTAAGGCCCACGGTGCCTCTGTGTCCACGTATTTGTTTAAGGCCCGCACAAATTCCCACAGGGCATCAATGGCTTGCGAAAAACGAGCCTGCGTAAATAGTTGCACAAAGTTTTGCATGGCTTCGGTGCCAATGTCTTTAACCGCTTGGTCAGCTTCAAACTCGCCCATGGGATGCGGCACCACGCTATTAAAATATTTGGCATTCATGGAGAGAACACGGCTAAATAAGTTTCCAAAGCTATTGGATAAATCTGCATTAATGCGAACAATCAAAGCTTCTTCGCTAAAGGATGCATCGGAGCCAAAGTTCATCTCTCGCAAGAGGAAGTAGCGAAAGGCATCAAGCCCAAATTGTTGACCCATTTGTAGTGGGTCGATGACATTACCAAGTGATTTTGACATCTTAGTGTCACGCACCAGCCAGTACCCATGTACATTAAGGTGTTCGTAAAGTGGCATTCCAGCAGATTTTAGCATGATTGGCCAAAATATGGCGTGTGGTTTTAGAATGTCTTTGGCAACTAAATGTTGCCCAGGCCAAAATTTTTTATATTCTTCACCATTCGGCAGTCCTAATACGCTTAAATAGCTAAGTAAAGCATCAAACCACACATAGCATACATAGTCCGTATCAAAGGGTAGCTCAATGCCCCAAGTAAGCCTTGATTTGGGGCGTGAAATACAAAGATCATCAAGCACAGCACCGTCAAGCATGGCCATAACTTCATTGCGATAACGCTCTGGCCTAATGAAGTTTGGATTTTTTTCAATATGCTCTTTTAGCCAAGGTAAGTACTTGGACATTTTAAAGAAGTAATTCTTTTCGCTAATGTATTCTGGTTTAGTTAGGTGCTGGGGGCAAAAGCCGTCTTCAAGCTCTTTTTCTGTGTAAAAACGCTCACAACCATAGCAATAATGCCCGCCAAACTCACCAAAATATATATCGCCAGCGTCATAAACTTTTTGCAAAAATTCTTGCACACAAGCTTTGTGTAGGGGGTCAGTAGTGCGTACAAATTTATCATTGCAAATACGCATATCTGCCCATAATTGCCTAAATTGCGCGCTGATATCATCGGCAAAGGCTTGTGGCTCAAGGCCAGCTTTTTCTGCGGCTTGGACAATTTTATCGCCATGTTCATCGGTGCCAGTTAAAAATAGGCTATCATGCCCAATGCACTTGTGAAAACGTGTAAAGGCATCCCCTACAATGGTGGTATAGGCGTGGCCTAGATGAGGCTTGGCATTAACGTAATAAATAGGTGTTGTTACAAAAAAAGTTGACACAATAAACCCTCAATTACCGCTATTTTGCGGGGTCTTTGTCCGCATTTTTATTTTGCGGGATATTTTTTTGTGGTGCAAGTCCAAATATACCCCCGCCGTCTTTTGGAGGAGTATCTTTATCAACTATCTGATCTTGTTCAGATAAATTTAGTTCATCGTCAAGCAATTCGTCCATGCTGTCAGGGTCCATACTTACGACCATAAGCTCGTCATATACCTTGGATTTTTCTTCACCCTTGGCTATGATTTTGGTTTGTTTATAATGTTCTGGTCTATTGGGGGCAAGGTTTTGCCAGTCCTCAAGGGTGAACTCAAGCTCCACATTGTCCTCGTTGATTACAGAAACGGTATTGCGGAACATGTTGGCCCGAAAAACCTTCATGGGGCCTTGTGTGGTCTGATATTTTTTGCCAAGTTTTGGGCATTGGTTGTGGAAATTGTCGTAATTTTCCTGCTCATAGCTTAAGCAGCAAAGTAATCGACCGCAAACACCAGATATTTTTGCAGGATTTAGGAATAAGTTTTGCTCCTTAGCCATACGAATGGTCACAGGTGCAAATTTTCGTAAATATCTTTTACAACAACAAACCATTCCGCAGTTGCCAACTGCCCCAACTAATTGAGTTTCGTGGCGCACACCAATTTGGCGCAGCTCAATTCTCGCCCGATATTCACGCACAAGGTCTTTTACTAAATCACGAAAATCAATGCGAGCTGGTGCTGTGAAGTAAAAAATAATCTTACTACGATCGAAAAAAACCTCCACATCTACGAGCTTCATTTCAAGCTTGCGCTCAACGATGCAGTTTTTGCAAAAGGCTAAGGCTTTTTCTGCTAAACTCTCGTTTTCTTTGCCAGCTTTGCAATCTTCATCGGTGGCAATGCGTAGTATTGGTACAAGTGGATTTTCGGAAGGCTCTTCGCATTGAGGTAAGCTCTCGCGGACAAAACAAACCCTGCCAAGGCCCATGCCTTGCGTAGTTTCCACAATAACATCGTTGCCAATAGCAACTTCCATTTCTGCGGAAAAATAGTATATTTGCCCGTGTGGGTTAAAGCGTATGCCTGCTATCATTATATAATCCTTGGGGGTGTAATTACCCCATAAATTTTAGTGTATCTCATTCTTTTACGTTGAGATTTGTTAGACTGTCAATAAAGTATTTAGCTAAATGCCATATGCGCCATATTTTTTACTTTTATATGCTTGCTTTCCGCATGGGTCTGGAATATTCTTGTGTTGATATTTACATGAAGGAGTTTCCATGTCTTATATAAATCGTGACCAAGCCTTTGAGCTTTTGCAAAATAATACACCTGAGCCTCATTTAATTCAACATGCTCTTGCTTCTGAAGCTATTTTGCAGGCCTTGGCCCGTCACTTGGGCGAAGATGAAAATACTTGGGGAATCACTGGCCTTTTGCATGATGTTGATTATGTGCAAACTGTTGATAATCCTGAAATACATGGCCTTGTAGCTAAAGATATGCTTGAAGACATGCTCCCCCCTGAGGCCATAGCCGCCATTTGCGCCCATAATGGAGAGATGAATGGCGTTAAACCCAGTGCCAAGCTTGATTATGCCTTGCGTTGTGGGGAGAGTGTGACGGGGTTAATCGTTACCGCATCCCTTGTGCGACCAACGGGCATTACAGGCATGGAAACAAAAAGCCTTAAGAAAAAGATGAAGGATAAAGCCTTTGCCGCCAGTGTTAGCCGTGAAAATATACGTGAATGCTCTGAACTTGGCTTGGAATTAGATCAATTTTTACGCATATCTATAGATGCCATGACTGAACGAGCCGCCGAGCTTAAACTACCCACTGGAGGTTAATATGTCCAAATGCACAAATCAACCCATACCTCTTGATATATCTTGCCTTGGCCCTGCAAAGCTTACATCAAACTTGCCATATGATACGTGGGAAGATGATAAGCAGGTGAAAATATTTGTTGATTCTGAACTGTGTGAGGATATTAAAGAACCAACGCTCATGGAGTTTGAGGCCGCAGGCCCCAGAAAGAAATTATACTTTGATTCCACACGGGCCAAATGCGCCATTGTGACTTGCGGTGGCCTTTGCCCTGGCATTAATGACGTCATTAGGGCCATAGTTATGGAGGCGCATCACGCCTATAAGGTTCCGGGTATTTTAGGTTTTCGTTATGGCCTTGAGGGTTTTATTCCTGAGTATGGGCATGAGGTGGTGGAGCTAACACCAGAAATGGTTGCCGATAGTCATATGTTTGGTGGCACATTGCTTGGTGCTTCGCGTGGTCCACAATCTGCTGAAATAATTGTTGATACGCTGGAGCGCATGAATATTAGCGCGCTTTTTGTTGTGGGTGGCGATGGCACCATGCGTGCTGCGTCCATGATTGCAGAAGAAATTAAGATGCGCAATTTGCGAATTTCTGTTATTGGTATACCAAAAACCATTGATAATGATATACATTTTGTATCGCAATCCTTTGGCTTTGAAACCGCAGTTGATAAGGCAACGGAAGCCATTCAATCTGCCCATACTGAGGCTTGCTGCGCCCATAATGGTATTGGTATTGTTAAGCTTATGGGGCGTGAATCTGGATTTATTGCGGCTCTTGCAACCTTGGCTTTGAAGGAAGTTAATTTTGTGCTTATTCCTGAAGCTCCATTTACCCTGCATGGTAAGGGGGGGCTATTACCAGCCTTAAAAGAGAGAGTTGTAAAAAGAAAACACGCGGTTATTGTGGTTGCTGAAGGGGCAGGGCAGCATCTTCTGCCAAAATCTGCCGTGACTGACGCATCGGGCAACGCCAAACTTGGTGACATTGCTACATTCTTAAAGGATGAAATAAAGACTTATTTTAAAAAAGAAAATGTTGAAGCTGTCCTTAAGCTTATTGACCCAAGTTATATGATACGCTCCGTACCTGCCAATGCCACAGATCGTGTGTATTGTGGCTTGCTTGGGCAATGCGCCGTACATGCGGCCATGGCAGGGCGCACCAATATGGTTGTGGCTAAAATACAAAGCCGCTTTGTGCACCTTCCGCTTGATCTTGTAACCAAGCAACGCCGCAGATTAAATGTATATTCTGATTTATGGCGGGCGGTTATGGAGTCCACAGGGCAAGGGCGACTTATTGCCAGTATGCAAGAGGAATAAATGACCCAAGCACCATGTATGCGCCAGGTGAAGGCCTCGGCTGGATCAGGAAAAACCCATGATATAACGGGTAAATTTCTTGCGTATCTCTCTGGCCTAAGTTTAGATGCGCATAGGCCAAGTTGTGCCTTAAAATCCAGCGCAGCGCAAGGAAACTGGGCAGACATACTAGCCATTACATTCACCAATGCCGCCGCAACGGAGATGAAAGAGCGTGTTATATCACGCCTTAAGGGTATTGCCCTTGGCAATGCTCGTGCGGAGGACATGGAGCTTGGCATAACTTCTGAGCAAGCAAAGGCTTGGATTAGCACCATTTTGCGCCAATATGGATCGCTTAATATTCGTACTATTGATAGCCTTTTGCACCGCATAGTGCGCACGGCGGCCCTTGACCTTGACCTCCCCCCAGATTTTGAAATCAGCTTTGCCACCGATGAAACCCTTGAACCCATTTTTGACGCACTAATTGAGCGAGCCTACCAAGACGATGGCGAAATAGCAATGATGCTTGAAGCCATTTGCTTATCCTTATTATATCGTGAAAAAAGCACAGGCTTTGCCACGGGTAGGCGCATTCTTGATGCCACCCGCCCCCTATTGGAAAAGGCCCTTAGCGGTAATTTATCATCTACAAGTGCCCGAAAAGATATAGAAAAAAAATATAATGCCTTGCGTGACGACCTTGTAAATACAAGTTCACGCATGGTGGAACTTGTGGATACTGAAGAATTGCCACTTAAAAAAAATGTATATGAAGTTTTTGAGGCTTGTACAAAGGCCGATAGAAAAAAAGCTGACTCCGCCTATGTTAAAAAATCTTGCCTAACTGAGGTAATTCCCAAAAAAAATCAGGATGATGCATCACAAAAAGCTAAGGATGTATACATAAGCCTCACCAAAGCCGCCCATGCTTACGTTAATGACGGACACATTTTGCAAAGAGCTCTTGAGTGGGAGCCATTTGTGGAATTTACTAAGCTGATTGCTGCAGAAGTTAAATTATTTCAACAAAAAGAACATAAAGTTCCTGCCGTTACCATGCCGCTATTGGCAAGGCAGATTTTGAATTTTGAATATGGTGGAGTGCCACAAGCTTTGTGCCGCTTGGGTAGTCGTATGCATCACATTTTATTGGATGAATTTCAAGATACTAGCCATGAACAATGGGAAGCCCTACGCCCCCTTGCGGTGGAGGCCCTTAGTAATGGTGGCTCACTAACTTGGGTGGGGGACATTAAACAGGCCATTTACGGCTGGCGGGGTGGAGACTCTGACCTCTTTGACGGCGTGGGTAATGAGCAAGAATTAACCTGTATGACGGGTGAACCTAAGAAAGATAACTTACCCACCAATTGGCGAAGCTTAAAAAATATTGTTGAAACAAATAATAAAATATTTTTACCTCTTGGGAAAGAAAATGTAGCAAAGCCAGTGCTTAGGGCCATGCTAGCCAAGGAATTTCCTGAACATTTATTAGATGAAGGCGCAAAGAAACTACATGCCGCCTTTGCCGATGTTGAGCAAAAGGTTAGTGACAAGAATAATTTTGGTGGCTTGGTAAGCATTATAGATGTAGAAGCTGAAAAAACTGAAGAACTTACAGAGGCAGTAAAGGAAAAATTACAGCCACTTATGCAAGATTTAATAGGCCGCAGAAAATTTAGCGACATTACCATTTTGACACGCAATAATAGCGGTGCGGCAAGGGTTGCTGAATGGCTTATGGAGTGGGATATACCCGTAATTACTGAAAATAGTCTCTTATTAAATGCTCACCCTCGTATTCAAGAAAGCCTTGCAATACTTAACTTTTTAAATACTTCACATGATGATTTAAGTTTTTGGACTGTGCTTACTGGCAGTATTTTTGCCCCATATCTTGGTAAACCTAACTATAGCCCTACTTTAGAAGAGTTACACGCATGGGCTCTTAATATTAAAACTTCAAGTAAAACTTTAGATAATAATTCAAGCAATGCTTTAAGTTTTGAATTTCAAAAACAGTGGCCAGAATTTTGGGAAGATGTTTTTGCCCCGTTTTATAATACAGCACAGCTTATTACCCCTTATGACACCATGCAAGAATGGTATAGAATTTTAAGGGTTTTTGAGCATTTTCCAAAGGATGCAATATTTTTACGCCGCTTTTTAGAAATTATTCATAGTGCTGGAGAGCGTGGAAGTGCTACCTTAAGCACATTTTTGGAGTATTGGTTAAAGCATGGTACAGATGAAAAGGCCCCCATGCCTACCAATATTAACGCTGTGCAAATTATGACTATTCATAAATCAAAAGGGCTTCAATTTAAGGTGGTTATTATTCCTTGGACTAGCTTTAACCAAAAGGAAAATCACCTCCCACCAGTTACACATGAAGTGCAAGGTTTAAATGTTATAGCCCCACGGTGCACTCAAATGGGCGATGTTTATTACAAAGCGCAAATGGATGCCGCCCTTGAATCTCTTAACACTTTGTATGTGGCTTGCACTAGGGCAGAAGAAGAATTGCATATATTTAATACACATACTCCATATATGCTTCGAATGCGACGCAACCTAGCTTGTGGTTTATTGGAGCTTTTGCCATGGGCAGAATTGGAATTACCAGTGCAAATTGGTACTGCAAAGGACGATTCTAAGCAAGCCTTAACGGCTGAACTATTAGAAAATATTGAATTAAATGACAGTCACATGGAAGCGCAGGCCATATCTTTATTGCGGCCCATGGAGTGGTTGCCAAGGCTAAAAATATTCCGTAACCCATTGCAAGAATTAATTTTAACACCCCGATTGCGTGGTTTGCTTACTCATCATTGTTTGGAGCAATTTCAAAGCACTGGCCATGCACAACAAGATGCTGTGCGAGCTGTGGAGCTTGGTTTGCGCACCTTTGCCCTGCCCATTACCAAAAGCGATGCCTTGCGAGATGAACTCATAACTGCTCTTAGTTGGTATGCAAAATTACCAGAAGTATGGACAGTGCAAGGCCTTGCTGAACAAAGCATTATGGATGCAGAAGGCAATGTTTTGCGGGTGGATTTGCTTTTGCCGCCGCAAGGCAAGCACGGGTGGCGAGTCATAGATTTTAAGACTGGGCAGGTTGACCCTAAACATTTGGAGCAAATGCGTAATTACATGAAGTTACTTGACGACTTGCCTAACGAAATGAGTGGGGCAAACGTGCCATGCAGTGAGGGAGTGCTAATTTACCTTGATTTGCAGAATTGCCGTATGGTTTACGCAGATTCTGCCTCAGAGCTTTTACCTGCTCCCACATGGCAGGGGGGTAATGCATGAGCCGTCCATTTACCATTTTTTCTTGGCATGAGCCATTTTTACCTGCACTTTTGGATTATATGTGCGAGCATACAAATAATTTGCCAGGAAAAAGTGTCATAATTTTACCGCATGATAGGCCAAGGCGTTATATCACTGAATTATTGCGCACCTATGAAAGGGTGGCAAAGCCTGCTCTTGTGCCACGCATGCTAACCATGCGTGAAGTTATTGATGCGTTTTGCGCTCAGAGTAGTAATGTCTTGCAAAATGCCTCACTTTTAGACCAAGTACATATACTTTATGGGGCAGTTAAGAAAGTCGCCCAGCAAGATGATAATATGGGGGGACACTTTGCCCGTATGGATTTGGCCCATTTTCTGCCTTGGGGTACAAGGTTAGCGGCACTTTTTGAAGAATATATGTTTGGCTTGTTGGCAGTTGAAGACATTCATCATGCTGAGGGCGAAGTTTCGGCCCAAGCCGCGGCCTTGCTTAGTTCTTTAAGTACAATACATAAAAATTACGTTAGTTTATTACAGGAAAATGGCTGGACAACGTCAGGACTTAACGCCCAAATTGCCGCCACAAGCCTTGATGCGCAAATTCCGCCTAGTCTCATGCCGCAACTGGCAGAAAATAAACATATTTTCATAGCAGGTTTTTTGGCCCCCCATGAAGCCGAGC
>CAYJNE010000011.1:16271-20207 GCA_964371345.1 uncultured Desulfovibrionaceae bacterium
GCAGAAAATAAACATATTTTCATAGCAGGTTTTTTGGCCCCCCATGAAGCCGAGCAAAAAATATTAAAAGCACTTTGGCAACAAGGAGCCCATATTTGCTTGCATAGCGATCCACAGCTTGTGGAGAATAACGCACATTGGTCTTGCGCTGATCATAAACAATGGATGAAGGCTTGGCACAGCACTTGTGAGAGCTTTGCTGGTCTTGCGCAATATCCTAAGTCTGCACCGCAAAAACATTTTTTATCGGGATATGATGTTCACTCTCAATTGCTTGAAGTTAAAGAGCTTTTGCATAAACAAGATGATACATCATCCACTGCCATTGTGCTGACATCATCGGGCCTACTCATGCCAATGTTGCACCATTTGCCTGATACAAATTTCAACGTATCCATGGGCTATCCGCTAAATAAATCTCCATTATTTGCGTTACTTGACGCCGTTATGAAATTGCATACCACTGTGCTTGAGCGTGAGGGGAGCAAACAATATTATTGGCGAAGCCTCTTGCACTGCATCCGTCACCCTTATATTCAGATGCTCAAAACTTTGCCCCCACAGGATGACGCAGGCCTAAGTCAGGCACAGTATGACGGGGCACAATATGCCCTGCTCAATCAGGACGTGGGGCAGGACATAGGGCAGAGCATGGGTCAGGACACGGGCCAGGCCATTCGCCATATTCTGCATCATATGGAAAATACTTTGCGCCAAGGTAGCCGTTATGTGGATGTGCAGGCTTTGGCTAATGTATGCACGACTGCCTGTACCGCTCAAGGGCATGAATTAATAAATGATATAATTGAAGCTCTTACAAACAATTTTTCAGGTTTAAGCACACCTAAGGACTTGGCTCAGGCTTTAATGGAGCTGTGTCAGATTTTACTTAATTATGGCAGCGGTATATGGGAAAATTCTCCCTTAGATGCTGAGGCTTTATATCGCCTTATGCAACGTGTTATCCCCACTCTTATGGGTAGTTCTCTTGCTCATGAAGCCTTGCCTTTGCCAACACTTTTTACCCTCATGCAGCACCTAATGCAGGCAGAGCGTGTGCCCTTTGAGGCCGCACCCATAACGGGTTTGCAGGTTTTGGGTCTATTTGAAACTAGGCTTTTGCATTTTGAGCGGGTCATAGTTGTGGACGCCACCGATGATATTTTACCAGGCTTTGCGGCTCAAGACCCACTTTTGCCCGATGCTTTGCGCCATGTTTTGGGTTTGCCAGATTCTGGCCAGCGAGAGCGCAGTATTGCTTATATTTTGCACAGGCTTATGGCTTCGGCTTCTGATGTTCACTTTTTCTGGCAAGAGGGTGTAGGGCGTTCTAATATTTTTGACGGTAAAAAAAGCCGCAGCCGCTTTATAGATACAGCCATTTGGAAAGAAGAACAAAAGCTTGGTAAAATTTTAGAAGGCGGCGAAACCCCGCTTAATATTGCACCTTGCGTGCTTTCGCCCATTGCGCATGATGCCCAACATATTGTGATTACAGATGTTATGCGCGAAAAATTATTACACATGCTAAGTCGTGGAATTTCCCCCACAAGGCTTGATAGTTATATCCGTTGCCCACAGCGTTTTGCATGGGAAAGCATTTATAAATTAGCACCATTAGAAGAAGTTACAGAAGATTATGATCCTTTAGTGGTGGGTAAACTTTTGCATGAAGTTTTGCATGAATTATATAAACCCTTTGTGGGGCGCAGAGTAAGAAAAGACGAAATAGATGAAAAGCTTATAGATACTTACTTTCATGCTGGTTGTAACAAGGAAAAACTTGCAGAAAGTTTGCCGCCTGATAGCTTAATTATGTTGCGCATGGCGGCCCCCTTACGTTTGAAAAGATTTTTGCAAAATCAACCTGAGCTTACGCACATTGTGGCCCTTGAAAAGGAATTATGCGCACCCATTGAAATGGAAAATGGGCAAAAATTTCAATTAAAAGGCGTGCTTGATCGTGTGGATATGCGAGAAGACCATTTAGTTATTCTTGATTACAAGACTGGAAAGTTGTCCAAACTAAAGCTTGATGTTTGGGATGATGATAAATTTTGGCACGAGCTTGAACATTGGACGGTGGCTGAAAATGACGGGCAAGAGCTGCTTATGCGTGTTGCTGAGAGCTTTGCATCTGTGCAGTTGCCTTGTTATATGCACCTTTGCGGGCATGAGTTTGATAAACCAGTGCATGATGCGGCTTGGGTGAATTTGGCTGAAAACGGTGAGGAATTCTACTTGCTTGGCGAGGAGCCCAATGACGCATGGCGAAAAAGCATAATTGAGGAGCAAATTCCAATACTTTTGCGCTTTGTGCTAACTCATATGGCCACTGCCACTCACTTTAGCCCCACCGCTGGTGAGCATTGTAAATATTGCCCCTATGGGGCTTTGTGCCATAGGTAAGTATTTACTTTCCTTCTTCTAAAATTCTGAACTGAAAATCCATATTTTCGTCTTTGTAGGCATCATAGTGTAATACTGATGCTATGCTGTTATCTTTATTAAAGGTTAATATCGTGGGCTTTACTTTGCAAATATCATCGGCGGAAGTTACATATTCTGACGCACCTACAATCACTTCATCACCCACTTGGCAATGCCTTGCGGCGGCCCCGTTTAGAACACAACAACCAGAGCCAGGCTCACCAAAAATAACATAGGTTGAAATACGTGACCCGTTGGATTTATTCCAAATTTCTACAAATTCCAATGGGTATATACCAGCCTTTTTGCAGTGCACTGGGTCAAGGGTGATGGAGCCTTGGTAGTTGAGGGAGCTATCGGTAACGTGAATGCCGTGGAGTTTTGCGCGAATAATTTTAATCATATTTTTTCCTAATATGTGCTTTTTCTGAGTTTTTATATGGCATGAGGGCTTATGTAAAGTCTTTATTCTTGACTTATATTTTAAGCCTTTGTAAAAGGCTTGACCATTTCAAAATCTATTATAGGTGTATTTATGTCAAAAGTTGTAACTCGTTTCGCGCCAAGTCCCACTGGTCATTTGCACATAGGTGGAGCACGCACGGCTATTTTTTGTTGGTTGCTTGCCCGTCATTTTGGGGGCGAATTTTATTTGCGTATTGAAGACACAGATACGGAACGCTCTAAGCAAGAATATACGGACTCCATTTTGGCGTCCATGGCTTGGCTTGGGCTGGACTTAGATGCTGAGCCCGTTTACCAAACCACTCGCACAGAAAAATATAATAAATACGTGGATATGCTTCTTGAAAGTGGTCATGCTTATTGGTGTTCTTGTACACCAGAAGAGGTGGATGCCATGCGTGAGGAGGCCAAAGCCAAGGGCCTAAAGCCACGTTATAATGGTAAATGTCGTGAAAAAAATGTGGGCTCAGGGGACGGGCATTGTGTGCGCTTAAAGGCACCGCTTACGGGTAAGGTGGTTTTTGATGATATGGTCAAGGGGGTTATTTCTGTGGATGTAGCCGAACTTGACGATATGATTGTACGCCGCTCTGACGGTATGCCCACCTATAATATGGCTGTGGTGGTGGATGACCACGATATGAATATCAGCCATGTAATTCGGGGTGATGACCACGTTTCTAACACTCCTCGTCAGATTTTAATTTATAATGCTCTTAATTTGCCCTTGCCTCGCTTTGGGCATGTGCCCATGATTTTGGGCCCAGATAGGCAAAAGCTTTCCAAAAGGCATGGCGCAAGGGCCGTTATTGAGTATGAGCAAGACGGGCTTTTGCCTGAAGCCTTGGTTAATTACTTGGTGCGCCTTGGTTGGTCACACGGCGATCAAGAAATATTTGGCCTTGAGGAGTTGGTGAGTCTTTTTGACGGCAATAACCTAAACGCCGCCGCTTCTGCCTTTGATCCTGATAAGTTACAATGGTTGAATGGGCATTACATTCGCTCCTTACCTGTGGAGGAATTGGCAAAGCGCACTTTGCC
>CAYJNE010000012.1:0-19320 GCA_964371345.1 uncultured Desulfovibrionaceae bacterium
CTCGCAATGACGTTGATGATAATTTTACATTGCGGCTGAAGTTTCATCTTGGTACGACCTTTCAGTCAGCGTCACTGCGAGGACGAAGCCCAAGCAAAGCGCAGGGCAAGGACGCGGCAGTCCATGTCTTTCTTTTATAATTCATTACAATTTTTCATCATACACTTCCGGCAAATCTAATATATTGGCTATGGCTGAGGGCAAAAATTCCACTAAGTCCGAGGCCATATTGCCCCTTTGTGGAAATATTTTTTTTGCCAAAAAGCCAGTGTTCGCGTGAATGGTCATGCCCATGGCGGCAATGCTTAGGGTGTCTAGTGTTGGCTTGCGGGCAGCGAGGGCCGCTATGCAGCCAGTGAGCACATCACCAGAGCCAGCCACGGCAAGGTTTGGAATGTCGTAGGGTAGAATAATTATGGGGCTTGTGCCTTGGGCTAGCAAAGATGCCGCACCCTTTAATATCCAAGCGCAAGGGGCCAGTGCCGTGAGCTTTTGCATGGTTTTTATTCTGTCATTTTGTATGTCTTTATTTTTTACACCAAGTAAGCGTGCGGCTTCACCTGGATGTGGGGTTGCAATGTCATCATCTCTAATAAGGCTTAACATATGAGGATTTTTTACCAAAATATTTAGGGCGTCAGCATCAATGACAGCACGGGGGCGAGAAGGGTGCTTTAGAAGGGCGTACATAAATAATGTTGCGTCCTTGCTGGTTCCAAAGCCAGGGCCAAGGGCAAGGGCTGAGTATTGAGGGAGTTTTTCTTGTAAATCCTTGGGCAAGGTGGCAGGCCAAGTATATTTGCCGTCAGTATAGTCATCGCCAAGGGCAAGGGTCATAATGTCTGGAATATCGGCCTTAATTTCGTGGCAGAGTAAGCTTGGTGCGGTGACAGTCACAAGCCCTGCCCCTGAACGTAGCACAGCCCTTGCCGCTAAATGCGCCGCACCACTCATACCCTTTGAGCCACCCACCACCAGCACATGCCCCCAAGTGTTTTTGTGGCTATCTTGGGCTATGGGGTGCAATATTTCGGCTATAGGTTTTGCTGTAATGAGTGCAAATGATGCAGGATTTTCTTTGGAAATGCGGCTTGGAATGCCAATATTGCGCACATAAAGTTCACCCACATGATCCTTAGCGCAAGGCAATACTAGGGCGGGCTTGGCGGCGGCAAAGCACACAGTGGCATGAGCTTTTACGGCTATGTCTTCCACCTTTCCGCTAAGGGAGTTAAGGCCGCTTGGTACGTCTAGGGATAGCACAAAGCTATGCTTGGCAAGCTTATTTATTAGGGCAATGGTTTTATTAAGCGGGGGACGCAAAGTGCCAGTGAATCCTGTGCCAAGTAATCCGTCAATAACAATGGCAGGGCTTTTCCACGCTTTGGGGATGTCCTTTATATCGCCATTTTTGGATATTTTTATGAAAGGAATCTGTAAGGCTTTGGCTAGTTTTATGTGTTCGGCACTGGTTTTGGTATAATCTTTAATGCTTTTGGTATGTAAAATGAGTGGAAATGCCCCCAAATCATCCAAATGCCTTGCAAGGGCCGCCGCATCGCCACCATTATTACCACCGCCCATAAATAGCAAAATATGCTGGCCTTGAAGCTGTCCTTTCAACTTTTGAAGGACGTAGAGGGCTTCACGGGCGGCATTTTCCATGAGCGTAAATTCTGGTATGCCTAGCTCTATGGCGGCATTGTCCCAGATCTGCATTTCATGCGCTGTGGGCAAGGGGGGTAGATTTATGGTCATATTCTTCCATTGCGTAAAAATGTGATTATGTATATGGTGCGCTTTGTGCGTTTTATTTGAACAAGTATTACGTGTTACGTCAAGAGTATATCAAAGTATTTTATTATATTGAGGATATTATGAATATTTGTATCGTGGGTACTGGTTATGTGGGGCTTGTTAGTGCGGCCTGTTTTTCCGCCATGGGCAATAATGTCATGTGTGTTGATGTTAACCCTGATGTCATAAGTAAATTAAATGAAGGCTTTGTACATATTTTTGAGCCTGGCCTTGAAGAAATGGTTAAACGCAGCCACGCCGAAGGGCGGCTTGAATTTACGACATCCTTAGAAGAAGGCCTTGAAAGTGCCGCCGTAGCCTTTATTTGTGTGGGCACACCTTCTGGTGAAGACGGCTCTTGCGACTTAAAATACGTGCAAGCTGTGGCCTCAGATATTGGCAAATACATGAAGCAAGAGCTTGTGATTGTTGATAAATCCACCGTGCCCGTGGGTACGGCTGATATGGTAACTGCCCTAATTGAAGCCGAGCTTGTGGAGCGTCAAACCAGTATTGAATTTAATGTGGTTTCAAATCCCGAATTTCTAAAGGAAGGGGACGCCATATCTGACTTTATGAAGCCAGACCGTGTGGTCATTGGTACAAGTTCTGAAAAAGCCGCCACCATTATGCGTGAGTTATATGAACCTTTTACCCGCAATACTGGCAAAATAATTGTCATGGGCGTGCGTAGTGCGGAGATGACAAAGTATGCCGCAAACTGCATGCTTGCTACCAAGATTTCCTTTATTAACGAAATAGCAACCATTTGTGAAAAGGTGGGGGCTGATGTGCGTGATGTGCGTATGGGCATTGGCTCTGATTCACGCATTGGTTATCAATTTATTTACCCTGGGCTTGGTTATGGTGGGTCGTGTTTTCCAAAGGATGTTAAGGCCTTAATTCATACTGCCAAGGAGTCTGGAGTAACACCTGAGCTACTTGACGCTGTGGAAAATGTAAATGCCCGCCAAAAGAAAAGCATGGCCAAGAAAATAATAGAATATTTTGAACCGCAAGGCGGGGTTAAGGGTAAAACCCTTGCTCTTTGGGGGCTTGCATTTAAGGCCAATACTGACGATATGCGTGAGGCGGCCTCATTAACCATTATTAAAGAGCTTACTGATAAGGGCATGAAAATTCGGGCCTATGATCCCGTGGCCCATGAAAATGCCAGAAAAATTTTGGCAGATAACCCCTTGGTGGAAATTGTGCAGGATCAATATGCTGTCTGTGAAAATGCCCAAGCCTTGCTTATTGCTACGGAGTGGCATCAATTCCGCAACCCAGATTTTGCGGATGTAAAGCTACTTTTAACAGCCCCTATTATTTTTGACGGGCGTAATTTATATGCCCCTGAAAGCATGGCTGAGCATGGTTTTGCTTATTTTTGCGTAGGCAGAAAGCAAACGGAGCAAGGCGAAGCATAAGAACTTTTTACACTAATAATTTTTATAAACCCCGTGAAATTAATATTTTGCGGGGTTTATTATTCGTCTAATTCTTGCTTTTTACCAAAAGGGCAAAGCCCAAAGCCACCACCACAAGTCCGACTCCAAGAATAATCAAAGCCACATCATGACTATAGGCAGAAAATAATAACCCCAAAAATATGGGCCCCAAGGCTTGGCCTGTTTTGTCTGTAAGTTTGTAAATCATTACAGCTTTTTCCTTGCCATATCTTTCAGAAATGGGCTGATTAACAGAAAATGCAGAAGCCATGGGATACACAATGGCAGAGGCAATGCCCACAATCACAATGGCCAAAAATGGTGTATAGGCATTAAACCCAGCTATAAGAAATCCTAGCACCGCTATGCCCACGCCAGAAATAAGCACCAATTTTCTATTGGCAAAACTCTCAAAATACCTGGTTAAACTTGGCGCAATATACACTTGAATAAGCCCATACATCATAATGGCCCTACCCACAGTGGAGGCTGAAAAACCAAGTTCAGATAAAGTCACAGGCAATCCATAACTTAACAATCCAATTTGTGCCGCCGCATAGGGTATTAAAACTAAAGCCAATGTGCCCCAAATATTTCTATTTGATATATATTTTAAGAGTGAAATGGCATCGGGTTTGGCGTTTTGTGCGGCAATACTCTTGGGGCTTTCAATTTGTATATCAGCAAAGAAAGTCTTTAAAAAATAAAATACATAGCACATTAAGAGTGCAGAAATTAAGGCCGCCAATAAAAATGGCAATTCGGCACTGGTTTGTGTTACCAAAATTCCGCCAAGGCTTGCCCCCGTCATAAAGCCAGACATAAAGCCAGCATTGGTCACGGCAAAGCATGTTCCCGTTTTTTGGGCAGGTAAAATGGACGTTGCGTACATGAGTATGGGCAAGAATACAAAACCATAACCAAATCCCGCCAAGGCTCGGCTAGCAATAAATATTTCAGGCACAACGGTGTAAGAGCTAACCGTTGCCGCAAAAGCATAAATAATGCCCCCTGCAAAGAGCGTGCGTTGCCAGCCATATTTTAGGGCGTATTTTCCGCTTAAATAAAAGGATATTACCGTACCAAAAAGTTCCGCCGATAGCGGTAAACTACTTATGAACATGGGCGCAACTAGCGTTTCACCCCCTTGAAGCATGGAAAGCATTTTTAGTGGCAAGAAAGATAAAGCTAAGGCGTAAGCACAGCCTATCAAGGCATGAATAAAGCGAGTATAACCCATGAAGGATTCTGCGGCTAATAGTGTTTTTTCTTTAATACTCTTAGGGTTAGGTAAGGTGAATAAGAACATAAATTCAGAGCTCACCAGAAGCGAAATTATAAATACAGTCAGCAAATCCGCAATGGCAGACATTAAGCGCGCGTTAATGCCCGTAACGTCAAGCTGTGTTTCAATATATCCCAGTATGGTGTTTTGTTTGGAGCGCAACTCCGTAAGCACAGGGGGGGCGTCATAAGGGTTTTCACCCATGATAATATCAACAACGCTGTTTTTATCTTTATCAAGTATGTTAAAAGCATAAATATTTTCATTTATGTCTAATTTATTAGTAAAAAATTCACTTGAGCGGTCAAGAGTTTCTATGGGCAGCCCAAGTTCTAAAAGCCTAACTATTTTCTGCCCTTGCACCGTGGCTGTGCGCTGTAAAATATTTTGTGAGTCCTTAATAAAAAAGTCGTATAGTCCTTGCAATAAAATGGCACTTAAAGCCATTTGTCCTATTAGAACAATGGTATATAGATATGATTTGTTTATAAAATGTTGCCCGTCCTCGGACATAAATTTTATGGAACTGCGGAAAATCAAAAGATACAAAATAAAGGATGCTGCAAGAAATATTAAAGTAAAATCAAATAGATAAATGTTTATGAAGTTCATTATGGGTATGAAAAAATCATCACCAGAAAAAGACATGACATAAGCACCAGCATAAATGCCTTCGTCAGTTTTATCTCTAAAATTTCGTTTATATAAATCGACCTTTATCCAATAAAGCCCGCCATATTCTATAAGGTCATGCTTGCCACTGGTGGTATAAAACGCTCTTGGTAAAGTGTTTCCGAGGGCCGTACTTTCGCCTTTATCAATGGAAAAAGTGTATAAAACATTATTCTCTTTTTGCGCGTTAACAAAGCTTATGGAGTGTAAATTTATTTCCCCAGCAATGGGGTAGATCATGGTGTCGATTAGGCGAGAGAAGTTGGTGTCTTCTGAGTAAGTTTTGCCAAAGCTGAGGGAGCGTTCCACATCAACTTTAAGCTCGTATGCCGAGATGATTTTTGAGTCTATGGCGTCTTCTTTATTGGTATTTTGCGTGACTAAAAAGCCAAGCCCAATAACAAATGCCATGGTGCAAAGCACTGTAATTTCATAGATAAGGAATAATTTTAGGCGTGACATACTTTGCCTCTATGCTTCCTACCTTTAGCCTCTTAATCTGTAGTGGTATTTTTAACTATGAAGTTAAACAAAATACCCGTGCAAATGAAGCTTACACCCATAATAATTAGGGATATGTCATAACTAAATGTAGAAAATAGCGCACCTAAGCAAATGGGCCCCAAGGCTTGGCCGATTTTGTCCGTCAGGTTAAAAATCATCACCGAGCGTTCAGTACCGTAGCTTACAGAAATGGGCTGATTAACCGTAAACGCAGAAGACATGGGATACACCAAGGCCCCAGCAACACCCACGAAGGCCACAGATAAGAATAGCGTATAGGCATTTATGCCTGCGAAAAATAGCCCAGCAACGGTGATAATCACCCCAAAGGTAAGTACCAGTTTTTTATTGCTAAATGTTTCAAAATAAAGAGATAAAGACGGAGCAATGTATACTTGAATAAGCCCGTATAACATAATGGCCCGACCCACAGTAGCAGGGGAGTAACCAAAATCAGCAAAGGTTATGGGCAAAACATAGCTTGAAAGACCAATTTGTGCCGCCGCAAATGGTATTAGAATTAAGCCCAATGTCCCCCAAATGCTACGGTCAGAAACATATTTAAACAATGTGATTTTGGGCTCAAATATAACATCACTTTGAGCTTTAGCCGTTTCACCAGATTGCTTAAGCCTTCTCTCCGCCATAAATGTGCCTTCGGCAAAGAATGGGCGCAAGTTAAAGAATATATATGTCATAAGTGATGCACAAATAAAGGCCGCCAATAAAAATGGCAATTCGGAACTGGTTTGCGTTACCAAAATACCGCCAGTACTTGCCCCCATCATAAAGCCAGACACAAATCCCGCATTGGTCATAGCAAAGCAAGTGCCTTTTTTATGGTCTGGTAAAATGGACGTTGCGTGCATGAGTATGGGCAGGAATACAAAGCCATAGCCAAAACCTGCTAAGGCTCGGCTTGCGACTAAAATTTCTGGCGTTGGCGCAAAAGCACTTAGAGTTGCGGCAACGGTATAAATACTGCCACCTCCCAAGAGAGCACGTTGCCAACCATATTTAATGCCAAATCTACCGCTCAAATAAAAGCTTGTTACTGCACCAAAAAGCTCTGCAGAGAGTGGCAAGCTACTAGCCACCATGGGGTCAATAAAGCTTTCTCTGCCTTCCATCATCTCAAGCATTTTTAAGGGTAAGAAGGATAAGGCAAGCGTGTATGCACAGCCAATCATGGCGTGGACAAAGCGTGTATAACCCATGAAATATTCTGCAGTTTCTGGAGTTATGGCTTGGGTTTTCTTGGGGCTTGGTAAGGCAAATAAGAACATGGCCTCAGAGCTTGCAAGTAGTGAAATTAAAAGTATTGTAAATAAGTCCGCAATGGCAGAGTAGAAGCGGTCTTTAACTCCCTCAGCATCAAGCTTTGTTTCCACATAGCCTAGGGTAGAGTTATCCTTGGCTTTAAGCTCTATTAGCGTTGGCGGGGAGCTGTGCGGGTCTTTACCCATTGTGGCATTAATAATGACCTTTTTGTCTTTATCAAGTATGTTAAATGCATATACGTTTTGATTTGTCCCTAGCTTTGCCGTGAAAAACTCATCAGAGCCTTTAAGCATTTCAATGGGCAGGCCCAGTTGTAATAGTCTTGTTATCTTTTGGGCTTGTACTGCGGCTGTACTTTGTAAGATGTTTTGTGAATCCTTTACAAAAAAATCGTAAAGTCCGTACAGCAAAATGGAACTCAATGCAATTTGTGCTATTAAAACAACGCTATATAAATAAATTTTATTTATAATGCTATGCCCGTCTGCGGAAAAAAACGTGATTGAGCTTTTGAAAATCAGTAAATATAAAATTAAAGTTGAAATAATAAATATGGCAATAAATTGTAATATATAACTATTAACAAAGTCGCCCAAGGATATGGAAAAGTCATTTTCAGGAAATGACATAATATATGCACCAGCATATTCACCTTGTTCAGATGTTTTATTTCTATAATCTTTTTTGTATAAATTGACTTTAATCCAAGAATAGCCATGATAGCTTATAAGTTCGTTTGAATCCTTGGTGCTAGAAAAAATTTCAGGCAGGGTAGTTTGTGCCAGCACTTCATCATTTTCATTATTAGAGAAAGAATAAAGTATGTTGTTTTGCTTTTTATCATCAATAAAAACAATGGAATGTAAATTTATTTCTTTTGCAATGGGCGCAATCATGGTGCGCATAAGGCGAAAGAAATTTGTTGCTTCAGTGTAGGGTTTTCCAAAGCTAAGGGAGCGTTCCAAGTCAATTTTAAGTTCAGACGAAGATATAATTTTTGAAGCAATGGCGTCTTCTTTGTAGGTGTTTTGCTCCAAAAGGAAGCCCAATAAAAGAATGACGCTCATTGTACAAAGGACAATCAGCTCGTAAATTATGAATAATTTAGATTTTGACACAATTTTTGCCTTAGTTCATTTTTAGATACAGTTGGTCAAGGGCCCCCAAAACTTCAAAAGAAATGGGCCACTCAATGGCTTTTGCCATGGCTAAGTTCAGGGCAAAGTCAAATCTACCTTCGTATATTTGATTAATTTCACGAGGTTTTTTGCCTTCCAAAATTTGCTTTATGACGTTGGCTTCAAAATAACCCATGTCGTCATAATCAATGGCGGCCATGCTAAGTAACGCACCAAGGGCCACATTTTGCGGGCCACCTTGCGAAAAACTGGGGATATTATGCTCCACCAATGGGTCTAATATTTCCGTAAAATACTGCTGCTCATTACCAAGGCCAATGCCAATGCCAAGCGTTAGGTAAATGGCCTCTGCTTCCTTGGCAATATCCGCATGGCACTCTTTAAGGGCCTTAACATTATCCTCAACACTGCCGCCAAGGTTTGGAATTTTGCCCTCAATAAGCTCAAAACCATAAAGCTTTGCGGCCCTTGCTATTTGGTCATAGGCTATGACGCCACGCCCTCTTTCTGTATCTTCATAGCAAATGCCCATGTTCTTAAACCCGAAAATATATTGAAATAAAGCAATTTGTTTAAGGTATCTATCTGGTTCAATTTTGGCGTGAATATAGTCATTGCCTGAGTCTTCGGCAGATTTACTGATGCCCGACAAAATGGGGTCAGTGGTTGAAAAATTCATTATATTTACATTAGTTATATTCTTGGTAACGCTAATGCCAGCAGCAGTGCCAAAGGCAAAAATAAGGTCAATGTCCTTTTGATTTTCAATCCTGCTCTTTAGGGCTTCGATATTTTCATTTTGTTTTGCATCATCCCAGTCAGCGGAATAAAAGGCATCTGCTACAAATTCTATTTGATCACCACCCGCATTTTGTGCAAGCCACGCCCAAAGCTCTGCATTGGTGGCGTTTTTGGGCAAAGGGCTGTCGCCGTGTTCAATGATTTTTAAATTTTCAAGGCCCCTAGCTGTGCCTTGCAAAATTAAATTATAATCAATAAAGTCCCCACCTTCCACATAGGCAATACGCATTTTTGCATAACTTGTGGAAAATGTAGCAAAAAGCACAAGCAGAGCTAGCAATGGAATGGTTATTTTTTTCATGATTTTTACCTTATAATGACTACAGAAAAATGCTCCTGTATTTATGCATATTTTCTTAAATTTGTAAAGCTTTTCGGTTTATGCATACATATTCCCAATCTATATTAAGCTGGTCTTTTTGTTCTTTTATGAGCTTGCGGGCTTTGTCTGCGCAATTTTGTTTTTCATACAAAATGTATTTGATATAACTAAGTAATTTGACTTCATGGCTGGTGAGTGCATCTTCGGCAAGTTTTACTATATTTTTTATAATATCAAATAAATAATGGCCTTCAAGCTCGCCGTGCAAACCTTTTGTTATGGCAAGCTCCCGAAAATAAGAATATTTTTTCTCAAAATTTATTTTGTGAAGATAATTTTCTATGGCTTCAATATTGCGCAAAATTCCTGTTTGCAGAGCAACTACAGCCATATGCACACTTTGTTGAACTTCTTTTGGGCTATTTTTAAGCGAAATATCAGGACATTGTGAGCCAGGGACTCTATTTTCAATATATACATGCAAGGCTTGGTCTATAAAAAAATCATCAAAATATTGCGCACCTTTGTCATAGGCTTTAAGAAGTTCGCTATGCTGTAAGTCTTTATTATTAAAATCAAAACGCAGGCGAGCATCAATAAAATATGCAAATTGCTGTTGGAAAAAATCAGCAATATTTGGCTTCACCGTGCATTCTTTGCCATCGCTAACTGCATATGCGTCCCAACAGTCTTTGCGCAAAAAATTAATCATATTAGGAGCTTCTTTTAATATAAATAAGTCATCATTCTTTTTATACGGAGTATCTTTGTTTTTAGATATGGCATAACATGGGAAGTCATTGCCATACATGCATTTAATATAGTGATGTATGGATGTAAAAAAATTTTCAGGGCACTTTGTTATAAGTACGTCATTTTCAAATACACTTGTACTGAAAACTCGCTGCCAAAGCCTCAACCTATTTTCAGCATGGTGGGTATCAATACAATTTTCATAGGGAGAATTGGCATACAAAGCTATAAAAATAGGGCTGAGTTTAAGAATTAAATTAAGAGCTTTAATACTGTGTATCGGATCAACACCAGAACAAGGGCTTATTTGAGATTTTGAGTCCGCAAGTTCATTATAACTTAAATTGCGATGTTTAGTAACATAGGAGAAATACGGGCTTTTTAAGGCAATGTTCGCATAATTGTCTTTGTGCAAACTTTGATTAGGCATTTCAGAAAAATTAATTATGCAAGCGTCTTGGGCCTTGGCACAATTTATGGCGTCATTATAAAGCTCGGCCGATGCAGTGTGGAGCTCCGCCAAATTAGGGTATGGCCCAACGGCAATTTCAAGTGTTGAGTAAACGCTATCAAAACCCACGGTACGCGTTGTATTTTTTTGCTTGCTGGTGAGCTCTAAAACCCTACCATTGCTGGTATAGAGGTGATATGGATAACCCTTATCCTGCCAAATTCCCTGCAAAGTATTAAGAAAATACTCTGCATCAAAGGGTACTGCCCCGTATTTAATAATGGGGAGTTCTATTTCAATACCGTGGGCAAGGACATCCATTGTTAATCCTAGGAAAAAGTAAAAATATCAAAGTGTTATACTTTGGCAGCGCGAAGTGGCATGAACAAAAATTATCGCATAATATTTGGATTGTGTCAAATAGCTGATATTATTTGATGTAGAGCTGTGAAGATTTGTTGGAAGATTTTTATTTATTTGAGCTTAAAAAACGCCAAAGCGGATTTTGACCTTGCTCGTAGGAATTTTTTATTTTTTCTAAGTCCATACCCCATTTTGCCGCAAGTAATACGCACCAATTCACAAAGGTGGTGCGCATAATGCCATGCTTTAGCCAACGCCGCCCCGAAGTGTAGAGCGTGTCTGGTAAGGCGGTTATACTACCGTGTTCCTTAGCCTTTTTGACTAAAAAAACATCTTCCAAAATGGGCACTTCTGGCAAATTCCACTGCGCAAAATCGCTCTTTTTAACAAAAAGCCCCTGATCTCCAAAGGGAAGCTTAAAATATTTACAACGCACAGCATTTACGCCCCATTCAATAATGGGCTTTGTCCAAAAAGCTTCTGCAATGCCAAATTTGAAATGACCTAAATTAATATTTTTTTCGTTTAAAGTTTGGCGGATTTTTACATCCCACAATGGTGGGAGAATACTATCTGCATGCAGGAAAAATAATATTTCACCGCTGGCTATTTGAGAGGCGGCTAAAATTTGTTTGGAGCGACCTTTGGCTGAACGTATGTATATTGCACCATATTTAGTGGCAATTTCTGCTGCTTTATCATTATCACTTGCATCTGAAATAATAAATTCTACATTGAAGGCTCTTGGCATGGAGGCAAAAAGCTTGTGTAAATTTTCTTCCTCATTAAAGGTGGGAATAATTACAGAAATTCTTTGGGGCACGTCTTGTGGCAAGTCCACATCACTAAGCATTGGCAAAACATGGTAGTTAAGGCCAATACTTTTAATTTTTTCCATGCTTTGTGCAAATACTAAATCTGTACCCCAAGCTATGTCTTGGAATAATGGCCTTACTTTTTTGTTTAAAAAGTCTTTATTTTTAAGAGGTATATCTGCCGCAAAAGCTATGAGGTAATATCCACCGTCTGTGCTCGGGCCTATGGTTAAATCGTATTTATCCAGTAATTCAAATATGTTGCGTAGATTGTCTCTGCGGTTGTCGGGGCAATCACTACCAATAATTATGATTTTTTGCCTCCTTGGTGGCTGTGTTGTTTTACCAAATGCTTGCTTGAGCGTTGCAAACATTCTATCCCCCAAATGTCCTTCAGTTTGGGGGATAAGGGTGAGGGTATTTGTGTTTTTTCCTGTATTTTCATGCCCAAGCCAATCTTGCATGGCCTGAGGGCTTCCACCCGCATAGTGAACTTGTATCTCACAATCAAGGGCTAGGCATTCACTTAGGCAAAATTTTGTCATGTCCTCGTGTAGAATTAGCGCACCTTCTGCCCCGTAGTGCGGAATAAGGCGAGTTTTTGCTTTGCCCACTTCGGGAAAGCGAGTCATCATTACGATTACATCACTCATTGCTAGCTATTTTTTAGGTTTTGGTTCTTTTTTTAATTGGTAATTTACAATTAACTTCAATATTTTGGCAACTAGCGGAGTTAATTTAGTTTTATTATATAATTGAGCTACCTTTTGTATGGCTGAACTTTGCGTGGGGTAGGGGTGAATTACCGTGGCAAGCTTGCCAAGCCCAAGCCCTGCATTCATGGCTGTGGTGATTTCGCTAATCATATCTCCTGCATGGGCCGACACTATGGTTGCGCCAAGTATTTTTCCACTCTTTTTCTTGGTCATTACTTTAACAAAGCCAAGTGCTTCTCTATCGGCAAGTGCTCGGTCATTGTCATCCATATCATATTTATAAAAATCAACGTCCATGCCCATGGCCTTGGCTTCATGTTCATATAGGCCCACGTGCGCAATTTCTGGCTCAGTGTAAGTGCACCAAGGGATTATTTGCTTGCTTAGTTTTTTACGGCCCCAAAATAAAGCGTTTTGGATGACAATTTGGGCCGCAATGTCTGCCGCATGGGTGAATTTTAGAGCCATGGCGCAGTCACCCGCCGCAAATATGTACGGATTGGTGGTGCGTAAATTATCATCCACCTTAATGCCCTTGAATTTATCAAATTCAACGCCTACATTTTCAAGCCCAAGCCCTTCTACATTGGGCGCACGCCCAAGGCCCATAAATATTTTATCAACATCTATACTAAATTCTTGCCCTGCGGCGTCTTTGATGTGTGCTCTGTTTTTGCCATTTTCAAGCTTTTCTACCTTGGTGATGGAGGAGTCAAGGTGTACTTTAATTCCTTCTTCTGCAAAGACTTTTTCCAAAATGGCTGAGGCGTCTTTGTCTTCTCTTGGTAAAAATGCACCCTTTTGGATAATGCTAACCTCTGCCCCCAGACGCCTAAAAGCTTGGGCAAGCTCGCAACCAATGGGGCCGCCGCCCATAAAGAGGATGTGCTCTGGTAAGCTTGTGAGATTAAACACAGTTTCATTGGTGAGGATGTCTTCATCATCATTGTTTAGGCCGTCAATGGGCAGTTTTACAGCTTTGGCCCCAGTGGCAATAACGGCTTTGCGGAAATTGAGTGTGTGCTCGCCAACACTAATTTTATGTTCAGCCGTAAAGATGCCCCGCCCTAAAAATACATCAACCCCAAGCTTGGTAAAACGCTCCACAGAATCCACTGGGCTTATGTGGGCACGAATGCTTCTAAGTTCTTGCATTACATTGCTAAATTCTTCTGATTGCACTTGTCTTGAGCTAAGGCCAAATTTTGGGCCGTCTTGCATTTCTGCGGCAAGCTTGGCTGTGCGAATAAGGCATTTTGAGGGAACACAACCCACATTAAGGCAGTCGCCGCCCATGAGATTTTCTTCAATGAGGGCTACTTTTGCACCTAAAGCGGCGGCAATGGCGGCACTTACAAGACCAGCCGAACCCGCCCCAATAATCACAAGATTATACATGGGGGCAGGGGTGGGGTTTATTCTATTTTTGGGGTGTACGTTATCTAACAGCTTTTCATTATGGCTATCCATAGGATAAATATTCATAAAATCATTCCTTTAAGCTTGCTTTTGCTTTTTTTACGATGAAGACGAGAATTGCCAAAATTAGGGCCACGATGAACACTAAAACCCAAGGTATTTGGCCGTCACGTATGGCAGTTGAAATGGCGTCTGCTCCCACCACATAAAGGATTGTGCCTGGTAGCATACAAAGGGCTGACCAATAAACATAAACCTTAAAGGGAACCTTGGTAAGGCCAAAACCATAATTTAGCAGGTTAAATGGAAAAATTGGCACAAGTCTGGTAATGGCTACGATAATATAGCCATTTTTTTCTGTAAGGCTGTCTAGCTTTTGAAATTTTTCATTTTTACTAAGCATATTTAGCACAAGGTCACGGGCAAAGTAGCGTGATATTAAAAAGCATAGCGATGCCCCAATGGTAGCACCCACAATAACCACCGCAGAGCCAATGACTGAGCCAAAAATTGCGCCAGCCATAATGGTTAAGGCAGAGCCAGGAATGGCAAGGACTGTTGTTACAATATAGATTGCAATAAAAATTAAAGCCCCAAGTGTGCCTTGGTCTTTTACAAAATCTTGTAATTCAGCAAGTTGCGATGCTATGCCGCTGGCTCTAGCCACATAAAATAAAGCACCAAGAACAAGGACAATAAGGACAAGTTTTAACCATTTATTCATAAATATCCTATTTAGTTTGAAGGCTCATTGCAAGAAGTGCCATGCGCAAAGCAGGTGAAGCAACGTGGGTGGCTTAAAATAATTTTACTCTTTTCACGAGCTTTGGCTAAGGTATTGCCAAGATTATAAAAATCATCATCATTAACCAAGGTGCAGGGGTAAAAGCATAGCTCTCCATTTTTTTTGGTAAGCATGAGGCAGTGACCGCACATAAAATTATCACGCTCTTGCTTTGTTTTGTAGGTGGTCATGCAA
The DNA here is from genome assembly GCA_964371345.1 of uncultured Desulfovibrionaceae bacterium. GTDB lineage: Bacteria > Desulfobacterota > Desulfovibrionia > Desulfovibrionales > Desulfovibrionaceae > CAYJAD01. The sequence continues at coordinate 14,749 of CAYJNE010000012.1, forward strand.
TGCTCTGTAATTTCTGGATTATTATTTTGCGCTGAAAGCTGTAAGTCAGGAAAAGCCACAATATTTGTTTGCTTTGGTAGGCCAAATTTTTTAAAAATATCCTGATATTCTAAGATGATACCCATTTCATCTTCGGCGTTATCTTTGCGTCTGGCAATGGAGAGCGTATGCCCCATGCGGGTAAGGGCGGTACAATTATTCAAGGCACGCTTAAATGTGCCTTTTCCACGTCCAGCATCGTGTGCTTTTTCATAAGGATAATCAATGCTTACCCTTAGGTGTAATTTGTGGGGCTTGTGCGCAAAGGCTTCAAGCTCTGGTAAATATTTTTCTATGGGGCTTGTGGCATTGGTAAGCACAAGGCAAGGGCGATGCTCAAGGGCAAGGTCTAAAATTTTAATAAAATCAGCATGAACAAAAGGCTCCCCGCCAGTAAAGCAAAACTTTTGCACACCCAATGTTACGGCCTCAAGTATAATGGCTTTGGCTTCAGCAAAGTTAAGCGACTCAATTCTATTGGGATTTGTGCTTGCACCTTCAAAGCAAGAAGGACAGCTTAAATTGCATTTTGTGCCCATGTGAATCCAAAAATCTGTAACTTCACCCACCTCAATATAGCCACGTTTTTGACCGTTTGAGGCATAGTGAGCAGAAAAATTATTATGACTATGTTCTATATTGTAGTTTTTAGGTTGATTTGCATGTGCTTGTGCCATTTTTTCCTCCATGCACACTAATTGAAAGCCTATAGCATGAGATGAAAACATACTAAAATACTAAGGTTAAACTAGCTAAATATGCAAAAAGTTGCAAGTACTATGTGTTAAAAAAATGCAAAAGTATTTAATTAACCTTATTTACGGGCAGCAGATCACATTGGATGATGTGTGAAAGCCTTTTGCCTGATTCCATATAATGCTCACGGAAAATGCTTTCAATGCCCATGGCATTACCAAGACGCAAGGCTTGAAATATTCTTTCGTGGCGTTGGTAAAAGTCTTCTGGGCTAAAGGCATATTGCCAATGCCTAAAGAGCAAAAATTTAGAAATTCTTAAGCAGGAATCACGGCAAATGCTTCGTAGGGTAGGATTATTGATGCGGTCAAATATAACGCTGTGAAAATCAGTATCCAAGGGGGCAAGTATATCCATATCTAAATTATTTTCAGCACCTTGTCGCATTTGGTCAAGTATGTTTTTCATGCGTGCAAAGTCTTCGTCGGTGAATTCGTGTATTTTTTGGGCGGCGGCCGCACCTTCTAATACACCGCCAATAAAGTAACTATTGCGAATTTCTTCAGGAGTAATGGGGGTTATAAACTTACCACGTTGAGGTTTATTGATAACAAGCCCTTCAGCTATGAGCATGTGCAAGGCTTCACGTATGGGGGCACGGCTAACACCAAGTTCCGTTGCAACGGCGACTTCATTGACTCTGTCCCCAGGGGAGAGGCGCCCTGTTAGTAGCATGTTTTTTAAAAAATCTGCAACTTTTTCACTATATGTTAATGCTTGTGCCATATCTAACCTTGTGAACTTTAATCTAAAATTAAAAAAGGAGGGAGCAAAACTCCCTCCTTATTACTAAACAAATTAAAGGCAAATTACAATAGCCTAGGCAGGATTTGTTGCGAATTTTCTATTCCAACCTGTGAAGATGGAGAATAGCAATACAGCAAGCAAGGCCCATGAATAGGGGTTATATAAAGCCGAGCTAATGGCTGGTGGCACTATATTATAGGTTTGGCAAGCAGAAACCAACGCACCATACCAAGCAGCCACTGCAATGTGCCAAGGAAGGATAAAGAATATGGTACACACAGCGCAGTCCATAAGGTTAGCTGCACGGGCAGGCGCAAGGTTAAAGCGTTTACCAACAGGCTTTACAAGAGAAGGGCCAACCAACAATTCAGCAGGAGCATTAGCAGAGATTGGAATGGATGCAGCAATGGTTACACCCACAATAAATAGCTCTGCCTGCTTAACGCTTTTAGCAATGAACTTTTCAGCCATGGCAAGAATTTTGGTAAGGATGCCACTTTCCACAAGAATTTGGGTCACAGCAAGAATGAGAATAGCAAAGATAATTGCCCCAACGGTGCTTTGGATGCCGTTTTCAACAATACCAGTGCTTACGCCACGCTTGGCAGGAATGGAGAAAATATCGCTAAGCTTAATGGTTCCAATAAGCATACCTACAACGGCGGCACTCACGTTACCATAGATGAGGGATTCAATGATATGACGCCCCTTTAATGCAGCTATAACAACAATAACAAGCGGCACAAGCATTAGTATGCCCATGGGGTTAAGTGTGGCAGCAATTTCTGGTAATACTTTAACTTCACCGCCGCCGCCAAAGATTAAGAATACAATAACAGAAATGGTTGCGGCAACAAGAGCCAAGGGGGTACGACTGCGCACAACGTCACGCATGGTAGCACCTTGGGTAAAGGCGGAAACAATGGTTGTATCAGATATGGGAGCTAAATTGTCACCAAATGCGGCGCCAGATAAAATGGCAAGTCCTAGGAAAACAGGGTCAGCCCCTAAGAAATATCCTGCGGGGAAGAGCACGGGAGTTAGGGCAATACAAGTGCCTGTGCTTGTTCCTGTGCCAAGGGCAAAGGTCATGGCGGCTAAGAATACGCATATGGTAAAGATACTGCCCTCAGCCCCAGTGGTCATACCAAGCCAAAGTAGGCCATTTACAAGGCCACCAGCGGCCATAAGTTTACCAAATACGCCAGCAAAAAGCCAAGCGGTAACAATAACGATACCAGTAGTATCACCAATGCCACGCATGGCGGCATTACAATATTCGCCTTTATCCTTAGCGAAGAAAAGGCCAACTACAATGGCAATCCAAGCGCAAGCCCAGAAAGGTTTTGTGCCTCCACGTTCAGTAACTGAAAGCCAAATTAGCCCAGCCACAAGAACAAATAGTGGAACTAAACCACCCAAGATTCCACCATACAGTTGCAAGGTTTTTGTTTCTGTTTGTTCGTGATGCATTTCTCTCTCCTTTTACATTAATAAAAAGCCCCGCAACATAATTGTTGAGGGGCAAACAGTATTATTTATTGGCAAAAATGTCCTGATAGGCATATAGGGCCGGTGAGCCACCAGTATGCAAGAACAATACATTGGAGCCTTCAGCAAAATGGCCCTTGCGTACAAGGTCAATAAGTCCAGCACAAGCCTTTCCAGAATAAACAGGATCAAGTAAAATAGATTCAGTACGAGCAAGCAGGGTAACGGCTTCTATCATGCTGTCGGTAGGCAAGGAATAACCTGGGCCGACATAGTCTGCAAAGCATTCAACACTTTCACGCGCAGGAGCGGAAACGCCAATAAGCTCCGCAGTGGCGCAAGCAAGTTTGTAAACAATGTCTTCTTGAACATCTTTAGGGCGGCTAACATTAACACCAATTACAGGTATGTTAGTGTTATTGCAGGCCATGCCTATAACCATACCAGCGTGAGTACCAGCACTACCGCTAGGCACAACCATGGTGTCGATGGAAATTTGTTGGCTAAAAAGTTGGCGTTGAGTTTCTTCAGCGCAGTTAACATAACCCAAAGCGCCAATGGTATTGGAAGCTCCACCAGGAATAATGTAAGGTTTGCGACCTTTGGCGGTTAGTTCTGCTGCTGTTTTTTCCATTTCAGCCAGCATGTCAGAACCACCACTAACTACACGCACACTATTTACACCAAGTAGTTGAAATAAGAAATTATTTCCAGAACCGTCTTCCTTATAAGAGCCTTTTACACGCTCCTCCAAAACAAGGTGGCAGTCTAAACCTTCTTTTTTAGCCCACGCAAGAGTTAGGCGGCAATGGTTTGATTGCACAGCACCACAAGTGATAATGGTGTCTGCACCTTTAAGCAAAGCATCAGCAATGCAAAAATCAAGTTTGCGGGTTTTATTACCGCCAGAAGTACCAGGCAAGAGATCATCACGTTTAATGTAGATGTTCACTTTACCGCCAAGGGCTTTAGAGAAATTGGGTAGATATTCAAGAGGTGTGTCCCCTTGTAAGTAACCCCTACGTGGAAATTTTGCCAAATTCATAGAGTTTGTCCTCGTTGTAATACGCGCATAGCGTGTTTTTTGGTGAGGCCAAAGGGTAAAAAAACGTAGCGATTACCCTTCGGCCCAGGATAATGTCGACATTTTGGAACCTAGTACCTTGTGCAAAAAATGTCAATAAGAAATTTAAAATTATTTTTTAAATAAAACAATGTATTATAAATTATTTTAAAATAAAATTAAATTTTTAAACTCAAGCTTAAAAATGATTTTTTTATTTTTTGCAAGATATATTTTTAATATTTTTAGCATGTTAATTGTTGATGTCGACATATATTGAATATTTGAGGTGACGAGCGTGAAAAAATTATGTAGACTCTTTTTTCACAAAGTACGTACAAAGTTTGTACAAAAAAATAATATAGTTATAACACACATTAAGGAGAGTAATATGAAAAATGTAATTAACACAAACAATGCACCCGCAGCTATTGGCCCTTATAGTCAAGCCATTCAAGTTGGTAATATGGTCTATA
>CAYJNE010000013.1:0-17114 GCA_964371345.1 uncultured Desulfovibrionaceae bacterium
ATTTAGCAAGTGTTGCCACAAGGCAGCTTGTGCAACGTGATGCCAGAGGGCGCAGATTTTTCTTGCATTCTGAAGGCCAAGCTGAGCCCGTAGGTAGAGATTTACGCTTAACTCTTGATGTACAAGTGCAATTTTTTGCGGAAGAAGCCATCGCCAAAGCAGTTGACAAATATGACGCTGCATGGGGTGGGGTTATGGTTGTAGATACAGAAACTGGTCATGTACTAGCTTGGGCGCAATATCCATTTTTTAATCCCAATGCCTTTGGTACATACGCACCAAGCCAATATAGAAATCGTCTAGCCTTTGATGCTATTGAACCTGGCTCAACCATTAAACCATTCTTAGTGGCGGCGGCTTTGCAAGAAAAGACTGTTACCAAGCAAAGTGTATTTGATTGCGAAAATGGCAAGTGGGAAACCATGGGTATTACCATTCGTGATACTTCGCCCAAGGGTGAACTGCCAGTAGATGAAATTATCCGCTATTCCAGTAACATTGGCGTTGCAAAAATTGGACAAGCCTTGGGTGCTCCAACATATTATAAATATCTATCTCGCTTAGGTTTTGGTGAGCGCACAGTGGTTCCCGTAGCTGAAAGCAGAGGGATTTTGCGTAAACCCCAAAGCTGGAAAGGGGTAGACTTATTAAGTGCGTCCTTTGGGCAGGGTATTTCCACCACTGCCTTACAAATGACCCAAGCCTATTTGACTTTGCTTAATGGTGGAATTTATAAGCCATTACGCTTGGTTATGAATGATGAAACCCCACCCATTAAGCCCACGCGCATTTTTAACGAAGGCGTAACTAAGGAAGTTTTAGCCATGATGCGTGATGTTGTTCATGCAGACGGTGGTAGTGGTAAAAGAGCTCGCATTGCTGGCATTGAGGTGGGCGGCAAAACTGGTACAGCCCAAAAAGCTGATAAAAAAACAGGCACATATGGCACTGGGCGCATGGCTTCTTTTGTGGGTTTTGCCCCTGCTGACAAACCAAAATACTTAACATTGGTTATGATAGATGAACCCCAAAATGTTTCTTTTGGTGGGGTTATTGCGGCACCAGTATTTCAACAAGTTACTGGCCTTGCCATGACCTATAGTGGCGACTTGCCAGATGTGGTTTTTGCCGAAGCGTCAAGTGACCCACTCATTAAGCGTGGCTCTCAGCTTGGTAAGGACGCCCGCAGATACAAGATTTCTCGTAGCCCGTCCCCTCTATTTACAGCCATGGCCCAAGCAAAGCCAAGGCGTGTGGTTTATAATACCTTACCTGGACATATGACCAAGGCCAATGCCGTTGTACCCAATGTTGTGGGTAAGACAGTGCGCACGGCTGTGGAATTATTTGCCCGTGGCGGCATTGTTCCTGTGCTTAAGGGCGATGGACAACGTGTGGTGCGCCAAGCCCCAGAGCCAGGTAGTCAATGGCCCAAGCAACAAGACGGTGAATTTGTTTTATGGCTTTCGGAGAATCAATAATGGAATTCTTTAGCTTAGTTAGATATTTGCGTGAACTACCTGCCAATGCAGATGTACAGATAAGAATTGACTCCCGTAAAGTACAAAAGGGTGATATTTTTGTTGCCATTTCTGGTGCAAGCGAGGACGGGGCAAAGTATATTCCTGATGCTGTAAAAGCTGGTGCAGCCATTATTGTTTGCGCAGAAAAAAGCGAAGTCACAGAAGCCGCCGCCAAGAGTGGCGTGGAAATGGTTTACTATTCAAATTCACGCAACGCTTTGTGGCAGCTTGCAGAAGCCTATTATGCCACCAATGCCATTTGTAAGATAAACGATGTGCGCATAATTGGTATTACTGGAACCAACGGCAAGACCACCAGTGCCTATTTATTGGAGCATCTTTTCACCCGCCTTGGGCATAAAGTTGGAGTTATGGGGACGGTGAGCTATCGCTGGCCTCAGCATGAAGAAGTTGCCCCCCTAACCACGCCCGATAGCTTAACCCTACATAGCACTGTATCAAAAATGATTAAAGACGGTGTGGATGTAATAATAATGGAAGTTTCATCCCATGCCCTTGAGCAAGAGCGTGTGGGCGGTATTGAATTTTCAGGTGCCATATTTAGCAATTTGACCCAAGACCATTTGGATTTTCATGCGGATATGGACAATTATTTTGCGGCTAAGGCCAAGCTTTTTACAACGCTTCCCCGTAAGGACAAAGCCATTGCCATTAATTCTGACGATGCATGGGGTAAAAAATTACTAACCATGTGCCCACAAGCCTTGGATTATGGCTTACAACGCCTTGATAATGAGTCCGAAAAATATGTAAATGCCAAAATAATTTCCATGTCACCAGCTGGTTTGCATTTGCAAATGCAGTGGGGTGATAAAACTTGGGAGTTAAAATCGCCCTTGGTTGGTGCTTTTAATGCCTTGAATTTATTGAGTGTGCAGACCTTGGCCCTTGGTATGGGCGTTGAGGTGGCAGACCTTAAGTATTTAGAGGAATTTCATGGTGTTTGTGGACGTTTGGAGCGTGTGCAAGATGCCAAAAACTTAAACGTGTTTGTGGACTATGCGCATACACCAGATGCCCTTGTGAACGTGCTTCAAGCTTTGCGTGGTGCGGGTTTTAAGAAAATCATCACCGTATTTGGTTGTGGTGGTAATAGAGATAGGACAAAACGCCCGCTTATGGGCAAAGCCGTGGCTGAACATACAGACATTGCCGTGCTCACATCTGATAATCCACGCTTTGAAAATCCAGAAGATATTATTGCGGACGTTTTGCCAGGCTTAGAGGCCCGTGCTGGTTTAGAAATTATTGTGGAAGTTGACCGCAAAACCGCAACAAAAAAAGCTCTTACACTTTTACAAGCTGAAGATATTGCAAGTACTGCCATACTCATTGCTGGTAAGGGTCATGAAGATTATCAAATTATTGAAGATGTTAAGTACCCATATAGTGACCAAAAAACTGTGCAGGAGATTGTTAATTGCGCCTAAACCTTGACCAAATACAAGGCATTTTGAGGGCTGATTTTCGTACGGCCTCAAATATGCAAAACACAGAAATTTTATCTGTCTGCCGTGACACCAATGATGTGACGGCACAGAGCCTTTTTGTGTGTATTGCTGGTCAGCGTTTTGATGGGCATGATTTTGCAAAAAAAGCTGTGCAGGCGGGAGCTTCTGCTCTGTTAGTTACACGTCATTTGGTAGATATAGATGTACCTCAGTTTATAGTGAGTGATGCCGTAAAGGCCCTTGGTATTTTGGCAAATGCATGGCGTAAAAAGTTTAAGGGCAAGGTAATAGCCATTACAGGCACGGCTGGAAAAACCACGCTAAAAGAATGCCTAGCTCATGTTTTAGCTAGTGCGGGTAAAAAAGTTGCCCGCAATAAATTAAATTATAATAACCAAATAGGTTTACCGCTATCCATGCTTTCGGCCTCTGGTAACGAGGACTATTGGGTTATGGAAGCAGGCATTAGCCAGCCCCACGATATGGACGAGCTTGGGAGCATCTTAGAGCCAGATATGGCCCTTGTGCTCAATGCTGGTAATGCCCACACTGAGGGCCTTGGTGCTAAAGGTGTTGCTTGGCATAAAGCCCAATTATTAAAGTATATTAAACCAGATAATTCCGCTATGCCTCAAGCCTTCGTATGTGCAGACTATGCAGAACTTGTGCAACATGCCAAGGCCATTTGTCCAGAAGCATATTTATTTTCAGGGCAAGAGTTAGGGCTTTCGGCAGAGTGCAAGGCTACATACTTGGGCATGGGCGAAGGTGCTGACGGGGCAAAAGGCAAATACAGCGTAAGCTATGCACAAAAAAGTTTTGAAATATCAACACCATTTTATGGAAGCTACGGGGCAGAAAATATAGCCGCCATTGTTAGTATTGCACACAATTTGGGCCTTGGTGAGCAGGAAATAATTAATGGTATTCAAAGTGTTAGCTTGCCTGAGCAGCGTTTTAATATGCATGAGCTTGGAGCTTGGTGCATTATTGATGATAGTTACAATGCCAATGCTTTATCCATGCAAAAAATGCTAGAGGCCGCAGTGCAAAAATCTGGCAATGCCCCTTGTTATGCCGTTTTGGGGGCCATGGGCGAGCTTGGTAATGTTGCAACGCAAGAGCATGAAAATTTAGGCCACAATTTGGCAAACTTGGGTATAAAAAATGTTTTTTGGAAGGGCCCACATGCCCACGATGTACTCAAGGGCCTAGAGGCCGAAAATCATGCAGGAAAATTTATTATAGTTAATGATGCCAGCGATTTTGGCGCAAAGTGGCATGAGGCCAAATTAAGCCCAGGTACTGTGCTTTGCAAAGGTTCACGCAGTAACGCATTGGACGAATTTGTAAGCATTATCTTGCATCAAATTAAAACAGAGCAAGGCAATTCCAGAGGTGATTATGCTGTATAATATTCTAGTTCCACTATCTACAGATTGGACTGTGCTCAATGTATTTCGCTATATTACCTTCCGCTCTGCTTGGGCCATGATTACGGCCCTTGTCATATCCATAGTGATTGGGCCCATGTTCATACGTTGGCTACATAGGCTAAAGTGCGGGCAATACATTCATGAAGATGTAACCGCCCATAATTGCAAGGCAGGAACACCCACCATGGGCGGATTGCTAATTATGTTTAGCTTGCTCATCAGTGTATTTTTGTGGGGTGATTTGCAAAATGTTTACCTGTGGCTGACTGCCTATGTGTTTGTGGGCTTTGGATTAATTGGTTTTATTGATGATATGGTTAAGATTAGGGGCAAGAAAAACCAAGGCATAAGTGCCAAGGTTAAGTTTTTGGGACAAATTTTTGTGGCAGGAACAGCCATGGTAGTTCTGGTGGATCAACCTGGTTTTGATACCACACTTTCCATACCACTATTCAAAGACTTAAACCCAGACCTTGGCTGGTTTTATATTCCCTTTGCCATTTTGGTTATGGTGGGCTCCTCCAATGCAGTTAATCTTACAGACGGCTTAGACGGCCTTGCCATTGGCCCAACGGTAGTTGTGGGCATCGTGCTTTCGGTATTTATTTATGTGACGGGCCATGCGCAGTTTTCGCAATATTTAATTGTTCCATATATCGCAGGTGTGGGTGAGGTCACGGTATTTTGTGCAGCCCTTGTGGGGGCAGGGCTTGGGTTTTTATGGTACAATGCCTACCCCGCACAGGTTTTTATGGGCGATGTGGGCTCACTTAGTTTGGGTGGTGTGCTTGGTTTTCTTGCCGTTTTATGCAAACAAGAATTAATTTTGGTGGTTGTGGGTGGCCTTTTTGTGGCGGAAACACTCTCGGTAATTTTGCAAGTGGGGTATTTCAAATGGTCTGGCGGCAAGCGAATGTTTCGTATGGCTCCATTGCATCACCACTTTGAATTAAAGGGTGTGCCAGAATCAAAAATCATTATCCGTGCTTGGATTACCTCAATTTTACTGGGCTTATTAGCTTTGTCCATGTTGAAACTTCGCTAGGAATGCACATGCCAGAACAAAACAAGACCACATTTGAAGGCGCAAAAGTAGTAGTGCTTGGTGCAGGACGCTCAGGCATGGCGGCTGTGCGCTTGCTTGCGCGTGAAAAAGCTAATGTTTGCCTAATAGAAAGCAATGCCAAAAACATAGACGTAGCCTTTGCCGCAGAAATACAAAATAGCGGTGTGGAAATAATTTGCAGTGAGCATGGGGCAGAGCACTTTGTGGGTGTGGATTATATCATCCCAAGCCCAGGCATTCCCGTAACAGGAATTTTGCCCTTACTGCCAAAGACCAATGCTCCAGAAATTTTAGCAGAAATGGAACTTGCCTCACGCTACTTACAGGGTGAAAAAATCCTCGCCATTACGGGCACTAGTGGCAAAACTACCACAGTATCCTTGGCTGCCGCCATGCTTCACGCACATGGCCTTAAGGTGTTTCTTGGCGGAAACATTGGCACACCATTAAGTGAGTATGTGCTTTCTGGTGACAGGGCTGATGTTTTGGTGCTCGAATTATCAAGTTTTCAGCTGCAAACCTGCACAACATTTCGCCCGCATGTGGCAGTGATATTAAATATTACCGAAAATCACTTGGATTATCACAAGGATATGCAAGAATATATTGATGCAAAGCTCGCCATATTTGCGCAACAAGGTGTAAATGATGTTGCTATAATTCATGAATCCCTTGCGTCCATTATGGAAAAGCAGCCCATAAAACCAAAAATTACTTGGCTTTGCCAAGGTGAAAATAGTTTTGAAAAAGCCCGCCTTGTGGGTGAGCACAATGTGCTGAACATGGAGGCCGCATGGCTTGCATGTAAAGAATTTGGCGTAAGCCACGCTAATGCGGCAAAGGCAGTTGCTGAGTTTGCACCGCTTGAACACCGCTTAGAAAGTGTGCGTGAATTTAAGGGTGTTCTTTATGTAAACGATTCAAAATGCACCACAACTTCATCCTTAAAAGTGGCTTTAGAAGCTTTTGATAGGCCCATAATACTACTTTGTGGGGGTAAGTTTAAGGGTGGTGATTTGGTGGGTTTGCGCCCGCTTATAGATGAAAAGGTTAAACAAGTTGTGCTATTTGGCGCAAGTAGAGAATATTTTGAAAAAGCTTGGGAAAATCTCGTGCCCATGGCTTGGTTTCCAAAGCTTGATGAAGCCATTGCCATGGTGAGCGAATTTGCCGTGCAGGGCGATGTGGCACTTATGGCCCCAGCCACTGCATCCTTTGACCTATATAAAAATTATATGGCAAGGGGTGATGATTTTAAACGTTTGGTAGGAGCATTACAATGAGTCAAATTTTGCAATACTTAGAAGGTTTTAGGCAAGAATTGCGTGGCAATGTTAATAAGCTTATCCCCGCAAAGCCTGAGCCTAGCGTGCAACAAGCAAGAGAAAAGCAAGAAAAAATGCACCCTACCTTTGATTGGTGGCTTTTTACCATTGTTGTGGTCTTGCTTGGTATTGGCTTAATTATGGTGCTAAGTGCCAGCGGCGTTGTGGCCGAAAGATTAAATGGCGATAAATATTACTTTTTTAAGCGTCAATTAATGTTTGTGGGCGTTGGTGGTACGGCTTTATGGATTGCCGCCATGATGCCCCGTGAGTGGTTGCATAAATTACAATATCCAGCCCTTTTTGGTGCATTTTTCTTACTTTTATTAACGGCAACCCCACTTGCACCCACCATTAATGGTGCGCAACGCTGGATTCCCATTGGGCCATTTTCACTGCAACCAATGGAATTTGTTAAAATAGCTTTAGTTCTCTATTTGGCTTATTTTATGAGTTCCAAGCAAAATTTAATAAAAACTTTTAGCCGTGGGGTCATACCTCCATTTGCGGTGACGGGGCTATTTTGTATTTTATTGCTCATGCAACCAGACTTTGGTAGTGCGGTTATTCTAACTGCCATATTGTTTTTCATGTGTGTGGCGGGTGGTACTCGTTTTATTTATCTATTTATTGCCGTAGGCATGGCCATTGCTGGTGCAATTTTTCTTGCCATATCATCACCATATCGTTTACGCCGCTTAACTGCCTTCATCGATCCATTTAAAGATGCACAAGATAGCGGCTATCAATTAGTACAATCATTATATGCACTTGGCTCGGGGGGATTTTTTGGCGTTGGCGTTGGCTCAAGCAAACAAAAAATGTTCTACCTACCAGAAGCCCATAACGACTTCATTATCTCTGTACTGGGTGAAGAGTTGGGCTTTGTGGGTGTTAGCCTTGTCATGGCACTATTTGGATTGTTTTTCTGGCGTTGTTATAAAATCATCGTTGGTCAAAAGGAATTGCGTGATCGCTACGCATCTTTTGGCCTTACCTTAATTATAGCTATTGGTGCTTCCATGAACTTAGCCGTTGTTATGGGCCTAGCTCCGCCCAAGGGTATTCCCATGCCGCTGCTTAGTTATGGTGGTAGTAGCCTTCTTGCAACCTTGCTTTGTGTGGGGCTGTTGCTCAATTATTCTCGCACCGCAAATAATACGCAAGCTATGAGATAATAGGGATATTTATGCAAAACATCATCCTAACAACTGGCGGCACAGGTGGGCATATTTTCCCAGCCTTAGCCGTTGCAGAAGAACTTTTGCAAAGGGGTGATGTGCGTTTGCTATTTGTGGGCTCATTATACGGGCCAGAAAAAGAGCTTGCAACCAAGGCAGGGCTTGAGTTTATGGGCCTACCAGTGCGGGGAATTTTAGGGCGGGGCTTTCACGCCGTTGGTGCAGCTTTTAATATGATGCGCGCCTTTGTTTCTGCTCTTGGTATTATGCGTAAATTCCGCCCGCAAATTGTACTTGGTTTTGGTGGGTATGCGGCTTTTGCACCCATTATGGCGGCCCAAGCCTTAGGCATTAGCACCGCAGTGCATGAACAAAATGCCGTTGCTGGACTTAGTAATAAAGTACAAGGCCGTTTTGCCAAAAAAGTATTTTTGGGAATGCCAGAAACACAAGGCTTTGCCGAGAAAAAATGCATTGTTACGGGCAATCCTGTGCGCGTGGCTGTGGCACAAGTATCAGCCAATGAACATGATTTTTCAGGTAAAAGGCTTTTGGTTGTGGGTGGCTCACAAGGCGCAAGGGCTCTAAATGATTTAATTATTGAAAATTTTGCGAAGTGCAACACTGAAAATATAATAATTCGCCACCAAAGCGGGGCTAAGGATTTTGAGCGTGTGCACAAGGCTTATGTGAGTGCGGGCCAAGATACAACAATGCTTTCTGCCTTTATTGATGACATGGCAGCGGCCTATGACTGGGCAGATTTGGTGCTTTGTCGTTCTGGTGCATCCACCGTGGCTGAGCTTTCTGCCGCTGGGCGTGGGGCCATATTTGTGCCTTTTCCCTTTGCAACGCACGACCACCAAACCCACAATGCCAAACTTTTGGTAAAGCATGGGGCGGCTAAAATGCACGCTGAATCGCAAATGAAGAAAGAAGACACAATGGGTAATATAATTAATTTACTTAATGATAAAAATGAATTGCAAAAAATGTCCAAGGCCGCTTTAAGCGTAAATATGGGTAACGCGGCCAAGAATATTGTGGATAATTTAATATAAATTTTCAGTTGAACGGATAAAAAAAGAGGTACACATGCACACAAAAATTCGCACCATTCACATGGTAGGCATTGGCGGCTCTGGCATGAGCGGCATTGCCGAAGTTTTATTAAACTTAGGGTGCAAGGTGTGCGGCTCTGACGCTGATGAATCCGCTACGGTTAAGCGTTTGCGTGGCCTTGGTGCAGAAATTTTCATTGGGCATGATGCCAAAAATGTGGGCGATGTGCAGGTACTTGTAAAATCAACCGCCATTGGTGACGATAATCCTGAAGTTAAGGCCGCCAAAGAAAAGGGTATTTCAATTATTCCACGGGCTGAAATGCTAGCCGAGCTTATGCGCTTGCGCCACGGCATTGCCATAGCTGGTACGCATGGCAAAACCACAACCACATCACTTACAGCGGCAATATTTGATGCCGCAGGCGAAGATCCAACGGTAATTATTGGTGGATTATTAAATGCTTATGGTGCAAATGCTCGCCTTGGTGCGGGTGACTACCTCATAGCTGAGGCCGATGAATCTGACGGCTCTTTTTTATGCCTTTTCCCCATAGTTAACGTGGTTACCAATGTGGATTTAGATCATGTGGATTTTTATGACAATATGGAAGAAGTGGACAAAGCTTTTGTTGATTTCATGAATAAAGTTCCATTTTATGGGCGTAATATTGTGTGTGGTGATGATGAAGGTGTGCAAAGATTACTGCCAGAAATTAAACGCCCCATACTAACCTATGGCTTTGGGGAGGGAAATTCCCTTAGGGCCAAACTTTTGGAATGCGGCAAAACCAGTTTATTTGAAGTGTTTTTACATGAAAAAAGCTTGGGCGTAATGGAACTAAAACAACCAGGTGTGCACAATGTATTAAACGCACTAGCCTCCATTGGTGTTGCCCTTGAAGCTGGCATTAGCGCAGAGCATTGTAAGAAAGGTCTTGCCAAATTTGACGGTGTGGGGCGGCGTTTTGAACATAAGGGCGAGAAGGACGGCGTCATAGTTATAGATGATTATGGGCATCACCCTGCAGAAATAGCCGCAACTCTTGCCACGGCAAGGCAAGTATACCCTGATAGACGTTTACTTGTGGCTTTTCAGCCGCATCGTTTTAGCCGTACGCAAGCCTTTTTTGGTGAGTTTTGTAAATCATTTGAAGGTGTTGATAAATTATTACTTAGTGAAATATATGCCGCCTCAGAACAACCCATTCCTGGTATTGGTGGGCAGAGTCTCGCACAAGGTATTCGCCAAGTCACAACGGTGGATGTGAAGTTTTGCAAAAATTTTGATGTACTGCTTAATGAGGCCAATAAATACTTACGCCCTGGGGATGTGTTTATAACCCTTGGCGCAGGCACCATTACGAGAATTGGGCCCTTGTACTTAAATCAATGATTTTAAAAGAAAAAAGCTTTAAAAAAATATAAATTATGGCAATTTTATTATTTAAAAATAACACTTTATGCATACAAGCAAGAGTAGTTTTATGTTACAAATAATAGACAAACCAAGATTATCAGAACGCACAACCATGCATCTTGGTGGACATGCCATTGCAGAAATACGAATTAAAGATAATTTTGATGAGCAAGAATTAAGTTCTTCAGTTAAAAATCTTGCTGACAATGTACTTATATTAGGAGCTGGGAGTAATATACTAGCTTCAGATGAAGACTTAAATATAGTACTTTTAAAACCATATTTTACACCAAAAATTGAAATTTCAAAAGTTACTGAAAAGCAAACTTTTATACGTGTAAGTGGCAATGTAAAACTTGGAAGGCTTGTGGGAAAATGTGCTTCGCTTGGACTTTCTGGATTGGAAGGCCTTTGTGGAATACCGGGAACAGTTGGCGGTGCAATTGCAATGAATGCGGGTTCATTCGGAAGTGAAACTTGTAAACATCTACATTCTGTCGAAATATATTCGCCACAGACTGGAATTGTGACCATTAACTCATCAGAAATAAAATATGCCTATCGCACTTTTTGTATTGATAAAATAAATTCATGGTTTTTTGTAATTTATGCAACTTTTGTCTTGACTAATTCATCGACTAGTGTCATCAAAGAGGAAATGTTTCTAAACTTTTTCAAGAAAAAGTCTACACAACCTGTAAACGCTTGGAGTGCTGGATGTTTATTCAAAAATCCCTCAGCGGATCACCCAGCCGGAAAATTGTTAGACCAGTGTGGATTTAAGGGGAAAGGTAAGGGAGGAATGATATTTTCTCCAAAGCATGCAAATTTTTTAATAAACGAAGGTAATGGAAGTGCAAGTGCTGCCTTTGATCTCATGGCAGAAGCAAAGGAAGCAGTGCTAAAACGTTTTGGGTTTACGCTTACACCAGAGGTAAAGATTTTATGTCCGTAAATAAAGCGCGTGGAATGCGCAGACCAAATTTACAATTAAAGCGTAATGCCAGAAACGTATATAAACCAAATGCTGGCGGCAAGAAGAAATCATTTTCTATGCCAAAAATGTCTGGTTTTAGGGTGAGTGGGCCTTCATTTAGTAAGTTTTGGGTTGTTCTTCTTTGTGTATGTGTTGGTTTTACAGCCATAGTTGGCATTAGCGCTGGTACTTTGTGGCTATACAATGCCGCAACTACTAGCGATTATTTTGCCACTAAGCATGTGGATATTATAGGTAATGTGCGCATGTCTAAGGAAATGGTTAAGGACTACGCAGGTGTGCATGAGGGTGATAACTCCCTAAAGGTTAGCATTAGTAAGGTTGAGCAAGCACTATTAAAAACGCCATGGGTTGAGGACGTTTCTGTTAAGCGCATTTTAGCCAATCGATTTGTTATTACGCTTAATGAAAGAATGCCCTCATTTTGGATAAAGCAAGACGGCGTGCTTTATTACGCTGATGAAACAGGTAAAATTATTGCTCCTGTGGAAACAGAAAATTTTATGTCCTTGCCAACTCTTGAAATTGAAAGTGGTGCAGAAGGGACTACAAGCAAGCTTGCGGAATATTTGCAAGACCTGAAGTCGGGAAGGCTTCCTGTGGAGTATGGGGCCATTTCAGCTTTTAAAATTAGTAATGATAAGGGCATTGAGTTGTATCTTGATGATAGGGAAATTCGCCTTTGCTTGGAGCTTGATGCTTGGAAAAATAATCTACAACGCTTGTCCATAACACTTGGTGATTTGGCAAGACGTAATGAGTTATCAAAGGTGCGTGAAATTCGCGCCGCTGACGGAAATGTTTGGGTAATAACCAACACATAGTTTGAATAATCTTCAGGGAGTAATTATGAGTAAATCCGAACTAATAGTAGGCTTAGATATAGGCACAACTAAGATTTGTGCTGTTGTTGGTGAGCTCACTGAAGACGGCATTATTGATATTGTTGGTATTGGTACAAGTGTTTCCACGGGCCTTCGCAAAGGTGTTGTTGTTAATATTGAACAGACTGTGCAATCTGTGCGCAAAGCCCTTGATGAAGCTGAACTTATGGCTGGTTGTGAAATCCACGCTGTGTATGTGGGTATTGCTGGTAGTCATATTATGGGCATTAACAGTCACGGCGTAATTGCGGTTAAGGGTGGGGAAGTTGCCCAACGTGATATTGAGCGTGCCCTTGATGCGGCTCGTGCTGTGGCGATTCCTGCAGATCGTGAAGTTATACACATTTTGCCTCAAGAATATGTGGTTGATGACCAACGCGGTATAGCCGATCCCTTGGGAATGGCAGGGGTTCGCCTTGAGGTTAAGGTTCATATTGTTACTGGTGCGGTTTCATCTGCGCAAAATATTGTGCGTTCATGCCATCGTAGTAGTTTGGAAGTGGCAGATATTGCACTTGAATCATTAGCCTCTGCCAAAGCTGTACTCACTGAAGAAGAAAGAGAAATCGGCGTTGCCTTGGTGGACCTTGGCGGTGGTACAACTGACATTGCTATTTTTGCTAATGACGCCATTAAGCATACAGCAGTGCTTGCCCTTGGTGGTCAAAATTTGACCAATGACATTGCATTTGGCTTGCGTACCCCCATGGCAGCGGCAGAAAAAATTAAGATGAAATATGGCTGCGCTTTAACAGAAATGGTGCGCCAAGATGAATTTATTGAAGTGCCAAGTGTTGGCGGCAGAGATGCAAGACGTCTTTCGCGCCATGTTTTGTCAGAAATTTGTGAACCAAGAATGGAAGAAATTTTGTATCTTGTGGATCAAACCCTCATTCGCTCTGGCTTTAAGAATATGATTGGGGCGGGTGTTGTGCTTACTGGTGGAACAGCTCTTATTGAAGGATGTCAAGAGCTTGGGGAACAAATTTTTAACTTGCCTACGCGCATAGGTTATCCACGTCATGTGGGTGGACTCAAGGATGTGGTAAATAGTCCAAAGTTTGCAACTGCAGTAGGCTTGTTGCGTTACGGAGCTGAGAAGGAAAATTCGGGAACAAAGACCTTCACCAGCCATGAAACAACAATGTTTAACAACGTGCTTGCACGTATGAAAAAGTGGTTTAAGGATATTTCTTAGATTTAATTTTTTAGCTAGAGGAGAGGTAGCTATGACAATGGAACTGTTTGATTTTGAACAATCTATGGTAAGTAACGCTAAAATTAAGGTTGTCGGTGTTGGTGGTGGTGGCGGAAACGCCGTTGAGTATATGATTGCATCCGGTCTTAAAGGTGTCACATTTGTTTGCGCTAACACCGACATGCAGGCTTTGAACAGAAGCCCTGTTCAACATAAAATTCAACTTGGTGAACAACTTACCCGTGGCTTAGGTGCTGGTGCCAACCCGCAAATTGGTCGTGATGCCGCTCTTGAGAGTGTTTCTGCCATTCGTGATGCCCTAGAAGGCACAGATATGGTCTTTGTAACCGCTGGTATGGGCGGTGGCACAGGCACAGGGGCCGCACCAATTATTGCCCAAGCCGCCAAAGAGCTTGGTGCGCTGACCGTTGGTGTTGTAACAAAGCCATTTAGCTTTGAAGGCTCAAAACGCCGTGCTTCTGCTGAGGCAGGTTTGCAAGAATTTAAGCAGCATGTGGATTGTTTAATTACTATTCCTAATGATAGATTGTTAGCATTTGCTCCAAAAAAAGCTCCGTTTACTGAAATGCTTAAGAAAGCCAATGACGTATTATACTACGCCGTTAAAGGTATTTCCGATGTAATTATGGAAGACGGCATGATTAACGTAGACTTTGCTGACGTTCGTACTGTAATGCTTGAGTCTGGACTTGCTTTAATGGGCACTGGTATCGCCAGTGGTGAAAACCGTGCTCGTGAAGCTGCACAGCGTGCTATTATGAGTCCGCTACTTGAAGATGTTTCTTTAGAAGGTGCTAAGGCTGTATTGTATAACATTACAGCATCTATGGATATTTCTGGTGACGAAGTGGGTGAAATTGGTGATATTATTAGCGAAGCCGCCCACCCAGATGCCAATATTATATTTGGTGTGGTATTTGATGAAGACGCAGGCGAAGATTTGCGTATTACTGTTATTGCCACTGGTATTGAAGGCCAAGAGCGTATGCAAAATCAGCCTGCGCCCAATGCCGCAACGGTAACAAGCTTTCATCAACCAACCCCTTCTGCTGCATCCCCCGCACAGAATTTGCGCCGTCAGGTCCAGCCCTCTGCAGTGGTTGGCCCCATGATGGAGAGAGAGCAAACAATGGGTCAAATGCAAACGCAGGATGCGCTTATGCCTGATAACCGTAGTGGTCAGGTGGAAAGTTGGTATGACGGCAAAAGTGATTTACCGCCATTTGTGCGCAAACGTGAGGCCCTTGGCATGGTACAACGCAATAGCTATGCACCTGGTGCTGAGGAGTTTGTGCTTGATGAAAATGATTTTGAGATGCCAGCCTTCATTCGCAGGCAGGCAGATTAATTGACGCGGCTAGATGCCGCTTATGATGCCCATAAACGTTCCTATTGATTAGATAATACGGATTATTTGGTCATGGGACAATGATGATAAATGGTGTTTTGTCAACTCCTTCCCCTTAATTCTTCGGAATAAACCTCTCCATTCCGAAGGTAGATGGGTTGCGTACAAATAAATGTGCGCAACCCTTTTTTTATGGGTAGGATTAAAAAGGCAAGTAGCTTAAAAGCATAAATAGCGGCTTTAAAAATTCGCTGTCTGTAAGCGGATGCGCCCAAAAAACTGTACGGGTCGCACTATTAGGTGTGGATTGACCTTTTGCACTAACACTTTCAAGATTAATGCTAATATGGGCCATATCTGCGCTTATATCTATGGAGCCAACTTTTCCCGCAAATATGTTCCAACCATTGCTTGGTTTTACATAGCAGAGCGTACCCGTGGGCAATTTTTCAGCATCAGCCTTTGGCAATATGGCCACAGAAACAAGCTTGGCATTTGATTCTGGTATAATTTGAAAAACGGCTTCATCCCTAGTTACAACTTTTCCAGCTAGGGGAATATTTTTGGTAAGGTAGCCATTTACGGGTGCATGAATAAGCGTTGGATCTTTATGGCTTGCGCTTATAAGGGCCAAATTTTCAAAGTTTTGGCTATTGCGTATTTTATGTAGTTCGCTTTCAATGGCACTGCGGCTTTGGCTTGCATGGTCAAAAGCGGCCTTGGCACTTTGTAGGTTACGTTGGGCATTAAATTCTTCCTTACGGGCGGCTGCTTTTTGGGCTTCTGTTCCGCCTTTGGCATCAAGGTCACGCATTTTTAATTGGGCTCTTGCATGCTCAATGGAGCGTTGCTCAACTATGCTCTTGCGGGCACTTTCCTCATGCCTTGCAAGGGCAATGCGTTCTACCATTTCTTCGGTGGCCTTTTGTGCCGCTGCCACACGCTCTGCACTTGACTCAGCACTAACAGCACCTTTTACTAGGGCTTGGGCGGCAGCCATTTGTTGCAAATAGTCACCAGCGTCAAGCTTGGCTAAAAGTTGCCCCTTTTGCACATAGGCATTGGGTTGAACTAAAACCTCAGCCAAAACACTGCTCATGGGTGCACTTGCGGGAATAAAACCAGCAGAAAGCTCGCCATTTTCGCTAACAATGCGCCCGCTATAAATCCAAGCAAAAAAACCGCCAAAGCCCACAATAAAAAGCAATACAAGAATAAGTGCAAATTTATTTTTGCGTTTTGGGGCCTTAGTCGTGGGCATTTCTAGGGTTAGTGACATAATAAATCTCGTTACTTTATTGGTTTTCTGTATCTTGAATTAGCCCATCATCATCGGCAAATTGCTCGTAAAAACTTTGCTCAGCCTGTAAATCACCAATTAAAAACATCTCCTCGCCCTTGGTGAGAACATGCTCAGGGTCTGGGTTTATGTGCATCTTGCCGTTAATGTCACGCAAGGCCGCAACACTACAATGCGTAAGGCCACGAATGCCGCTACTCATAAGCTGCTTGCCGTGCAGGGTTTTGCCAACCGCACTGCGGAATATTTTTAGGCCTTCATTAAGCATGAAAACTTTACCAGGTGCTAATAAATTAATAATGCTACTGGTCATCATGGAGGCAAGGGAGAGCACTAAGTCTGCTCCTGCGGCATGTAAAATACCCACGTTGCGGTCAAGGGTTGCACGGCTGATAATTTGTATATCTGGGCGCAAGCGTCTGCAATATAATGTTAAATAGATATTTGTATCATCGTCATGGGTGGTTATTAGCACTGAGGGGCTTGTGCGAATGCCAGCTTCTTCTAAAACATCAAGGTCGGCGGCATCGCCCACAATTAGTTTTTCTGAAAGCAAGCTATGTTTTAGGCGGGAATTTTTATCCACAATGCGGTATTCGCGCATGATGCCTTCAAGGTGCTGTGCCGATGCCATGCCCACACGCCCACCACCAAGAATAACCACGGGGCCATTTTGTTCTGTGCTTTCACGCTCGCCCAGTAGTTTATCAACGGCTTTAATTTGTTCTTGCGTGCCAGACATAACTAAAACTGAGGCATCTGTAAAAATAGTTGAAGGTTGTGGGAAAATAAATTTACCACGCTCCCAAACGCCTACTACATTGACGCCAGTTTTATTGCGCAGTTCACAATCAATGAGGCTTTTGCCCACAAGTGGGGTGC
>CAYJNE010000013.1:17214-18707 GCA_964371345.1 uncultured Desulfovibrionaceae bacterium
CCAGTTTTATTGCGCAGTTCACAATCAATGAGGCTTTTGCCCACAAGTGGGGTGCGCATGGCTGGGGCTTCTGCTATGATAAGGTCTTTGTATTGTTTGATAATACTTGACGGGGCTTGCTCATTTATTACACGTCTTGCTAGGGCGATGCCAAGTAGCTTATGAAATTGCACCACATGGGTTGCACCAGCAAGACTAAGAATATCAATGGCATCATCACTTTGTACGCTGGATACTATGGGGATTTTGCTATCTACATCACGAGCAGTGAAGGTAATGTTGGTGTTACGCACGTCATTATCAAGGGCAATGAGCATGGCCGCATTTTCAATGTGCAAGTTTTTATACACTGTGCCTTCATCGTGATCGCCCACAATGGCGTCATAGCCTTGGTCAATGAGGTCAAGAGTGTTTTGTGACTCATTGCTTAGTAATACGCACTTAGTGCCATATTTCTCCAGTGCGTCAACGGTGTTTAGGGTAAGTGGGCTTATGCCTACAAATATAATGTGCCCCTTGGTGCTTTGCGGAATTTCACGGGGAGTACTTTGTTTTCTTTGGGCTTCAAGCCATGGTGCGTAAAAAAATTGAATAAAGGTGAAGGGTAGCATGACCAAGAGTAAAATTACACCAGAAATCATTACAATTATTGAAAAAACACGCCCCATGTCTGAGGTGAATGTAATATCCCCAAAACCTAGGGTAGACATAACCGTAAGCGTCCAATAAACGCCTGTTACCCAAGAGTGCTTTTGCTCTTCAAATTGCATTATATAATGGAAGATTATGCTATAAGCCGCAATGAGTAATATGAGCAGTAATATAAAGCGCAATAAAAACGTAATGTTACGCCTTGCCCCACGCTGTTGCATGAATATGGTAAGTTGTGCGGATAAAAATTTCATAGGCAATTACTACTTATAATTTTGGCTTAGAGCAATATTTTTTTTATGCAAATAGTGTGCGAGGCAAGTTTTGCCGTTTTTGTAATGAAAATATTAAGAAAATTAAGAGCATGCTAGTCCGCTTATTGACATATTGTATTTATAATATAAATATATGTGAGAGGAAAATATCATGAACGAAGAAAAAAACTCCACCCCCACTGCACAAGGTCAGGCCGAAAACACCTTAGCCGCAACCCAAGGTCAAGACATTGCGGAAATAGTCAAAGGCATTAACTTGGCTGATCCATCCCTTGATATAACCTATGGTACGAAGACCATGCAGGATATATCTCGTTTTTCTGATGACTTACTGGCAAGAGTTCGAGCTAAGGATTCTGGCGAAATTGGCGAATCCTTAACCAACCTTATGCTAAGGGTAAAAGACATTGACCCTTCGCAAATGAATAGTGAGCAAGGTTTTTTTGAAAAATTACCCATTATTGGCTCGCTATTTAATAAGGTTGAAAAAACTGTTGCCCAATTTAATACCCTTGCCGAACAAGTGGAAATAATTAGCAATCAATTGGATGCCTCCATGATTGGCCT